>NZ_JAUPTE010000011.1:0-114193 GCF_036701705.1 Microcoleus sp. w1-18aA5
TTATTCTCTCCCGGCGCGGTGGCTTTAGTTCTTCTCAAAGCCACCGTTCTCATCTTTATTTAGTCTAAAGTACAGTTGTAAGGTGCGTCTGACTTACGCTGTGTAAGAAACGATTAGGGTTTGCCCCTGACGCACCCTACTATATATGTGCCGTGTAATTTCTCACCTACAAAACTGCCATAATAGTTAACGCGACCAAACAGCTTAACTGAATTACTAAGCTGAACAACCGAAACTTTGGATCGAGGCCAGCGATGTGAATCCCTGAATGTAAAAGCCGAAATAGAATGTACACAACAATCAGCACATCTACTGCTGTTCCTGAAACATCCCTAACTGTTAGAAGAAAAACAACTCCCAAATACAAAGGCAGGTTTTCTATCAAGTTGGATTGTACTCGAAATAGTCGCCACAGCAAACTGTCGTCGTTTTGTGTGCCAAAATCTTTTACAGATCCGCCCGCAGATAGATGCCGAATCCTGACTGCTAGCAAGAGGATAACGACTGCGATCGTCCACAGGATGAAAATTGCTAAACCCCAGAGGGGGAAAGTCATATTTGTCGGTTCAATTTGAATCATCTTTCTACCTTGCGAAACTGCGGTTAAGACTTTAGAAAAGTTATATCAAATCCGTTAGCATCGTCCACTCATCTGCGTTAATCTGTGTTTATCTGCCTGTATCTGCGGTTAAAAAAAGAGAATAACCGCAGATGACAATGGATAGACGCGGATTCACGCTCTTGTCGAGAAAAGAGATAGGAATAATTCCGATGCTAACAGATTTGATATTACCAGTCAGGACTTTTGCTCTGGCGTTCTCATCTTTAGCTAAAATGAGTAAATCTAAAATCTAGAATCTAAAATCTAAAATCGACTTGACGATCGCACCATTGTATCGAGCAAGTGTTCGATCGCACCCGGTAGACTGTGGCAAAAACCAGTGTGTACCCGCGATGTCTGAACGATCGTGCTGCGGGGTGCTACGAGCCAGTGAAAGCGATCTCTGTGGGGAAGTTGACCGATCGCGCCAGATTCCTTGCCGCCTGCACAAATGATGGGAATGACTGCTAGGTGATTGCGAATCATTTCCAGATCCAACGTTGAGTCGATCGCCATCAAGCGCTGTTCATCAATTTCGATACGGGCTTCGAGGAATTTTTTCGTACCGCAGGAAACGATCGCCCCCACGTTGATAAACTCCTCGCGTTCAACTTTGGGAACGACGCGGATAATCGCATAATCATAAAGAAATCGATCGGGCACTAATCGCTTCCTCCAAAAAAATATGTGGTGATTCTAGCCGATTTAGCAGGTACTCGATATAAGCATTGCGATGTTGGTTGCTATCGCTGAAAGGAGAATCTCCCACCAGCCAAGTATCAGGAATTAGTTTAACAATGTTGCGAATGATGTCCGGGGTTAGCCTTTGAGTCATCTTTGAATTGGCCGCTTCCAGCGTACTGGCAAAACGCAGCAGAACGTGGTCTTTGATTGGCGGAAAACGATCGCGGCTGCGCGAGAGATAATCTTTCCAAGTGTGGTGGAAGTAGAGGGCTGCACCGTGATCGATCAGCCAAAGCCGGCGGTGCCATACCAGCATATTTGCATTGCGCGGGGTGCGATCGATGTTGGTCACAAAAGCATCGAACCAGACGATTTCTGAGGCCAAATCCGCTTCGGACTTCCCCGCGATCGGGTCAAATGTGATGGAACCGGGGAGATAGTCAAGGGCTAGGTTGAGGCCAGCACTTGCTCGGATCAAATCTTGAATTTCCGGGTCAGGCTCAGTGCGAGCCAGTTCGGGATCGAGTTCAACAAAGACGAGTTCGGGGATTGGCAGCCCGGAGGCGCGAGCAATCTCTCCCGCCACTAGCTCGGCGATCAGAGATTTGGCTCCCTGGCCGGCACCGCGAAATTTGAGCACGTACATACCATCATCATCTGCTTCGACAATCGCGGGTAGCGACCCGCCCTCGCGCAAGGGAGTGACATATCTGGTAGCAGTGACTGTTCGCAAGCTGATACTCATGCTATTTTCGATTTGCAATTTGAGATTTTAGATGGGAAATCACTGATTTTATGAGGGTTTTGAGCACGGGCTTACAGACAGTTGGATTCTTTCTTTTAACTGGGACTGATGTTAAGTAATCTGTTTACTCAACTGATGACTAAAAGGACACAACTCATGTTGTGTCCCTACGGAACTTTGCCAAATTTTGCTTTGAGACAGTCATTAGTCATCAGTCATTAATCAACCAATAACTCATGACTAACCACTAATCAGTTGTACTAACGTGGTCGATTCTCTCTAATTGCCAGAGAATTTGGTTGCCTTCGCGCCGCACCCGCGACACTACCCAATTTCGCCAAACCCAGTTGTCTCCGCGACTGGTGACAGCGCTGGCATTTACATCCATCAAATCAGCCAGTTCAGAACTGGTAATCAAGTAGCCTTTCGTAGCAACCTCGTCGGCGATGTGCAACGTTTCGATCAGATTGCGGAGGTCTTGAACCCTCACCTCGCGGGGCAAGTTCTCCAGGGTATCGGCAGTTGAATCCATCATGGTAGAGTTGGAGATCGGAAGGTCAGAAGTTATGACATAGGATTCTATCGTTTTGTTACCAGTTGCGTCCGTTTCTTCCGAAACAATTGTGTTTTCAAAGTGTAGGGGCGATGCCCCCGTGCCCGCCCCGGCCTCGTCTCCCGTTGGTTTCTGCTGTTGCAGTTGGGGAGTGAGATTGTGCGAGAAGCTGCGGGCGATTTCATCGCATCTGTCGTTGTAGAAGTCGCCGGAGTGGCCGCGGACGTGTTCCCACTTGATGTGCCGGGAATTCAGCTTGTCTAGCAGATGCCAAAGGTCTTGGTTGACAACATCTTTGCCCGTTGAGGTTTTCCAGCCTTTATTTTTCCAGCCTTGTATCCATTTAGTGATGCCGTTTTTAACGTATTCGCTGTCGGTGTAAACGGTGACTGGTTCGGTTTGACCGGAATTGGCAAAAAATTCCAGCGCAGCGACTGCTGCCTGCATTTCCATGCGGTTGTTAGTAGTTTGGGGGTCTCCACCCCCGAGTTCGTGACAATTGCCGTCGGCGAAACAAACTACTGCACCCCAGCCGCCTGGGCCTGGGTTGCCGGAACAAGCGCCGTCTGTGTAGAGGCTTTTGATTTTGGGAGTTGTCATGAGCGAATTAATTTGTCATTTAGAGGTAAGTTGTTTGCAAGTGCGATAATTAAGGCAATTAGGATAGTTTTACTTGCTGCTATGAAAAATGCCAACTTAAAGATTAAAAAGGTCGGGCTATTTATTTGTCCGTTTTCTTTGTTAATTTTTAATACTTTCGCGCAAGCACAGCCGATAGTGCCTGCTGCTGACGGTACGGGTACTGTTGTCACCCCCAGCGGCAACCGCTACGATATCAACGGTGGCAGTTTGTCGGGAGACGGCGCGAATCTTTTTCACAGTTTTGGGCAGTTTGGCTTGAATCAAGGTCAAATTGCTAATTTTCTGACTAATTCGGCTATTCAGAATATATTAGCTCGAATTGCTGGCGGGGACGCTTCGCTAATTAACGGTTTAATTACTGTGACGGGCGGCAATTCTAATCTTTTTCTAATAAATCCTGCGGGGATTGTGTTTGGCCCGAACGCGAGTTTGAATGTGCCGGCGGCTTTTACTGCAACTACTGCGAATGGTGTCGGTTTTGGTTCAAATTGGTTTAATGCTGCGGGTACAAATAATTTTAGCGCCTTGGTTGGTACGCCAAATGCTTTTTATTTTAGTCCGGGTGTACCGGGAAGTATTGTTAATGCTGGCAATTTATCGGTGACTCCTGGGCAAAATTTGGCTTTGCTTGGCGGTACGGTTGTTAGTACCGGACAGTTGTCGGCGGCGGGCGGGAAAATTACTGTTGCTGCTGTTGGGGGAGATCAGGTACTCCGCATTAGTCAACCGGGGCATTTGTTGAGTTTGGAAATAGCAACGGGCGGAAATTTTGGTATTTCTCCACAGACTTTGAATCCTGTTTCTTTGCCGCAGTTGCTGACAGGTACTGGGCAAAATCAGGCGGCGGGTGTTGCGGTTGCTGATGACGGTTCTGTGCGGCTTGTGGATTCTGGTTTGCAGGTGAATTCTGGGGATGTGGCGATTGCTGCTAATGTGTCTGGGCTGCCGCAGTTGAATGCGGGAAGTGCGAATTTATGGGCTGCGGAAAATCTCACGTTAGCGGGCACTAGGCTGCAAACTACGGGGGATTTGAGTTTGCTGGGTGGGGATGCGGTGCGGGTCAGGGACAGCGCCCAGAATCCTTTTTTGGCGCAGGCTGGGGGGAATTTATACATTCAGGGATCTCGCACTATTGATATTCTCACTCAAAATGCGATCGGCGGCTTATCTCTTCCCCCGCAATTCCAAAGCGCCGGCAATTTGAGTTTGGTTAGCAACGGTGTTATTTCGGGGGATGCCCACTTTGTTTCGGGTGGCAATTTTTCGATTCGCAATTTGTCGGGAATGCCGGGAAACTTTGTCAGTTTATTTGACCCGATTATCAGTTCGGAAGGAGATGTTTTCTTTGGAGATTATACCGGAGTTTCGCTGAAAGTCGAGGCGCAGGGGAGCATTATTGCGGAGGATATTACAATTACCGGCCCCGATATTGCATTGGGTAGGGAAAATGTGAGTGGTGATCCAGATATTGCTATTTTAACCAGCAGTCCGGCCTTAATTCTGCGGGCTGGAGTGGCAAATTTGCTAAATCCTGTTAGTAACAGTTTAGGTGAAGATTCAATATTTACAAGTCCACTTTTATCAAGCAATTTGATTTCTGTTGAAAATATTTCGGCTGGCGGGCCGGTAATTTTGTCAGCGCCGGGAAGTATCACAACTAGAGATATTAATGGCGGTCAAATAAATCTCGAAAGCAGGGAAGCAGGAGTGCTAGTTGGGGGCAGATTAACGTCTAGTTCGACAATTGATATTCAAGCTAATGACAATATTATATTGACAAATGACATTACTCGTGCTGATATCAACGGCAGTATTAGTCTGAATACTGTTCGAGGCAATATAGTAACAGGCTCGATCGATACTGGGACTTCCGGGTCGATCGTACTCAGAGCTTTTGGCAATGTGAATTTTGGGACTTTGCAGGGGTCTAATGTTGATATTACCAGTAACTCCGGTGAATTGGGAGTTTTGACTGATGCCAATACCATTGTGCCTAATACTACACCAGTCAATATCACAGCAACTGAGAATATCAATTTGACAGCTTTTAGAGACTTAACGGTAGGCAATCTCACCGCTGCGACTGTCAGTGCTAGCACCAATGGGAGTGTCAATACGGGTGCGATCGCTACGAATGGAGATGTCAGACTTTTGGCAGGACAGCAAATTACAGCAGGGACAATTAATGTAAATCCTACCACCAGCACAGACGGAAGCAATCGCATTCCTACAGTAAATTTGGATGCCCAAACTAATATTAGAGTTCTATCGATCGATGCTGGCACTGGCACTATTGCTTTGAGAGCATCCAGCGACTTAAATGCAGTGAATTTGCTAGGAGGATCAGTTGATGTCAATAGCGATGGGGGAAAAATTGCGATCGGCAATACTACATCCCTTGGGAACATTAATGTAACAGCTTCTGGCGATGTAACTTCCGGAAATTTGCAGGGAGTGGAAGTGAACGTCAATAGTAACTCTGGAACAATTCAAACTGCAAATACCACAGCCACTGGGAATATTAATGTAACAGCTTCTGGTAATGTAAGTTCCGGAAATTTGCAGGGAGAGAGAGTGAATGTCAATAGCACTAGCGGGAATCTGCAAATGACCAACATCACTGCAACAGAAAATATCACTTTCAGAGCGTTAGACAATGTGAATACGGGGAATTTGCAGGGAGTCGCTGTTGATGTTAATAGCAGTAGGGGAAGTGTCAGCACTGGCAATATAAATGCTGCGGAAATTGTGAGTATTTTAGCCGCAAACGAAATCAGAATTGGACAAATAAATGTTAATCCTGTTGTTAGGGCAGATCGCACTTCTACAGTAAATCTTAACGCTCAAAATGATATCAGCGTTGCATCCATAAATGCTCCGGGCGGTAATGTTGAGATCGGAACTCCGGGTTTAGTTCGAGTGACGGGTACTTTTGGCCAAAACCGCACTCCTGTTAGCATCTCGACTCTTGGCGACACTCAACCGGGTACAGTTACGATCCGCCACGGCGGCGGTGATGTCAATCCGCCGATACCTTTTGCGGTGGGAGATGCGACGACTAATGGTACTTCTGCGGCGATCGCCAGCAATGCTTTGGGTACGATTACTCAAGGGCGATCGTTCATCAATTCTTACACTCAAGGCAATAGTGCGATCGTCACTACCAACCAACCAACTAATCCCGACAATCCCAATAATCCCATCAATCCCGACAATCCGAATAATCCCCTCAATCCCATCAATCCGAATAATCCCCTCAATCCCATCAATCCGAATAATCCCCTCAATCCCGACAATCCGAATAATCCCATCAATCCCGACAATCCGAATAATCCCCTCAATCCCGACAATCCCATCAATCCCAATAACCCCAATTCGCCCCCAATATCACCAAGAGATAGATTTCCATTAAATCGAGGGCGATCGCTTTTCCCCGATACCAACCAACCCTTTAGCCGTCAACAGCGACAGAACCAAAATAGAATATCGCGGGATATAGGAAAACCCGGAGACAGGATGCCGCCCGAAAGAATGCAATTTCCCAGAGGAATCAGAAATTTCATCGATTCAAAAATCAGAGATTCTGTTATTCAGTCAGCATTTCGCGGCGACATCGGCAGGAATTTGGAGGCCGGCAAAATATCGGCAGCTTTGTCTCTGCTGGACAAATCTTTCAGCCAAGAATTCGGGGAATATTTAGGCATCAACATCAGCGACGAGTTGGTATCACCAGAGGAAATTCAAAAAAAGTTAGCATCGGTAGGCGCACAAACCGGCACGAAACCAAGCTTAATTTATCTGTTCTCGCAGCCCGAAGAATTAAATTTAATGCTGATAACTTCTTGCGGGGAAGTGGTTCACAAAAGTGTGCCGTCAGCGAACCGACAAGAACTTCTGAAAGTTGTAAATGAGTTCAGGGGTGAGATTACCAAACCGGGAGTCCGGGCTACTACGAGTTATCTACCATCTTCCCAACAGCTTTATAAGTGGATGATTGCGCCTTTAGAGGACAGTTTAAAAAGCTGCGAAACGGATACTATTTCCTTTGTTGTCGATCGAGGTTTGAGAGGTATGCCCTTTGCTGCTTTGCACGACGGACAGCAATTTTTGGTGGAAAAGTACAATCTCAGCCTGATGCCCAGCATTAATTTAACCGATACTCGCTACGTAGATCTCAGAAATACTCAAGTTTTAGCAATGGGTGCCTCGGAATTTTCCGAGTTGAATCCTTTGCCTGCGGTTCCTGCTGAAATAGCAGCTATTTCTAGAGAGTGGCCCGGAGTGAGTTTTCTAAATGAGGGTTTCACTTTGGAGAATTTGAAGCGACAGCATCAAAGCCGACCTTTTGGGGTTATTCACTTAGCTACTCACGGCGAATTTCGACCTGGAGTACCAAATAATTCTTTTATTCAGTTGTGGAATAGTCGGCTGCGACTGGATGAATTGCGGGATTTGAGATTGAATGATCCGCAGGTGAATATGTTAGTTTTAAGTGCTTGTCGGACTGCGGTGGGAGATGCACAGGCGGAGTTGGGTTTTGGGGGTTTGGCGCTGCAAGCGGGGGTGCAAACGGCTTTGGGGAGTTTGTGGTACGTGAGTGATGAAGGTACTTTGGGATTGATGAGTGAGTTTTACCAGCAGTTGAAGACGGCGCGAATTAAGGGGGCGGCGCTGCGACAAGCGCAAATTGCGATGTTGCGGGGAGATGTGCGTTTGGAGGGTGGCCGATTGCGGGGTTTGAGTCGGGGTGAGGGGGTGGAGTTGCCGGCTTCGCTGCAAGGGTTTGCGGATTTAAAGTTGTCGCATCCTTATTATTGGTCGGCTTTTGTGATGATTGGGAGTCCTTGGTGATTGGTGATTAGTGATTAGTGATTAGTGATTGGTTGGATATCAATGATTTTTCGGGAAAAGTCGATCGCCCGCCAGCAAGCAAGTTCCGAGTGCGATCGCCATTTTCACTATTTTTTATGCCGAGTCCGCCACCACACGATCGCTTGATATCGTTTCCGGTTGCACCGCAATTATTATATATAGGACACGGCGCCGGGCCAATTTGTGTCAACTTAACGTCAAACCCCAAATACCGCCAGAGGTTTAAACCCCTGGCGGTATTTGGGGTTAAGTGATATTTCAGATTAAGTTGACACCAATCAATGGGCATTGACGTGTCCCAAAAAGGGCTTAATGTCGCACTTGCACCAAAGAAACCCGGTTTTTTTTACGAAATCTACTGACTGAAACGAAGTTTTATCGTAAAAACCCGGTTTCTTGACTCCCATGCGTAAGTCCTACTCCACTAAAGCTTGCCGCTGAGCCTCCAACAATTCCTGAATCCCGGTTTCTGCCACATCCAAAATTTGATTTAACTGACTCCGGCTGAAACTTCCTTCTTCCGCAGTTCCCTGAATTTCGATGATATTCAAATCTCCATTCATGACCACATTACAATCAATTTCAGCCGCCACATCTTCAAGATAATTCAAATCTAAAAACGGCTCACCTTCCAAAAGTCCCACAGACACGGCCGCCACTTGACGAATAATGGGCGATCGCACCAAATCACCTTTTTGTACCAACTTATTCAAAGCATCAGCCACAGCCACAAACCCGCCAGTAATTGAAGTTGTGCGAGTCCCAGCGTCCGCTTGCAAAACATCCGCATCGACAAGTATTGTGCGTTCTCCCAATAGTTGCATATCCAAGCACGATCGCAAACTGCGCCCAATCAACCGCTGAATCTCTTGAGTCCGTCCCGATAATTTCATAAATTCCCGCTCTTGTCGCTGCGGTGTAGATCCCGGCAACATTCGGTATTCCGCTGTCAGCCAACCTTGTCCGGTATTCTCCAGAAACCTAGGCACTCCCGGCTTGATTGTAACGCTGCAAAGTACCTGAGTATCGCCACTTTTTGCGAGTACAGAACCGCTAGCAAATTTGGTAAACTGTCGATCGAAACTAATCGGACGAATTTGATTTGGTTGTCTGCCATCGGGACGTTGGAAAGACATAAGCTAATTAGTAATTGGGCATGGGGCATGGGGCATTGGGCATTGAAACAGTTGTACGATCGCGTAGCCGAAGTATCGGGGATTCGTAATTCTTCCTACTGACTACTGACTACTGACTACTGACTACTGACTACTGAACTACTGACAATTTTTAGAATATCCTGCTGGACTTGTTCTGGGGATTTATCACCATCAATAGTTAACAGTTTGTTGCGGTGTTCGTAATACTCTAAAAGAGGAATAGTGCGTTCGTGGAACAAATCGAGCCGACGCTGTAAAATTTCAGGATGATCATCTGATCGATCGCGCTCGATCGACCTGCTCAGCAAAACATCGATCGGCACTTTCAGCCAAACTGCCCAATCTAGCTCCTGCGCCAACTCCTCTAATAAAAAATCCAACTCCTCAGCTTGAAAAGCAGTTCGCGGATAGCCCTCCAATATCCAGCCATTAAAGACATCCCACAGCAGCAGTCGGCGGCGAAAGAATTCAATCATAGTTGCGTCGGGAACTAATTCCCCTTTTTCGACATAAGACGCCGCCAGCTTGCCTAAATCTGTGTCTTCTGCGATCGCCTCCCTTAGAATGTCCCCCACAGCCAGCAAAGGAAGGCTCAAATTGCTGCACAGTAGTTCAGCCTGAGTTCCCTTTCCCGCTCCTGGCCCTCCCAGAATCACCACTCTCAAAGTCCCTGCTCCTAGTGCCGCGACATTCAAATTTTACGCGATGTGTGTACCTTTTCTGAAAAGCCCTGGAAGCCGCAAGACTCTCATCATCTTGGTTTTTCATCCTATAACTGTATAAATGTCAAGATCCACGCCGTATTTTCCTAAAAAACCCCGTTTCTGCCTAAGTGCTAATTGAGTTCAAAAATCGAACAAACGACTGCGAATGCCACTGCCGCGAGCTTTTGAGAACTTGTATATCTAGTGTTCGATCCGATGTGCACTCGGCCCCGTACACTATATATTGTCAAGCAGGCTTCAGCCACGCCAAGGTCGGAGCTGCACTCAAGACTTAGTTGCTGATTAAATATTGCCCTATGGTTGCTCAGTTACAAACCCCTAAACTCAATTTAACCCACAGCTTGCCCTACACAGTTCAAGGGCTGGTGCAAGTTTTTACAGGCCCGCACCGCTGCTTTTTTACCAGTGTCATGGCTCAGGCCCTCAGAATTGCAGGACAGGGAGCTCCCGTGCTAGCGGTGCAGTTCCTCAAAGGGGGAATTAATCAAGGGCATCAGCATCCGGTGCGGCTGGGGCAAAATTTAGATTGGGTGCGCTGCGATTTGTCACGCTGCATTGAGAATGCCGATTTAGATGAGCTGGAGACGCGATCGATCGAACAATTGTGGCAGTATGTTCAAAAGGCGGTGCGCGAAGGTCGTTATTCCTTAGTTATTCTCGATGAATTGAGTTTAGCGGTGAATTTTGGCTTGATTCCCGAAGCCGAAGTGGTGGCATTGATTGACAACAAGCCGCATCATTTGGATATGATTTTTACCGGGCCATCCATGCCCCAAAGAATTTTGGATGTTGCCGACCAAATTACTGAAATTCGCCGCAGTTAACGACAATGATTCAAGTTGCGATCGCCTGTTTAGCGATCGCATTTTTTATGCAAAAAAACCGTAAGCTGTTGTGCATTTAATTTGTATGTTGAGGGCGGGCATGATGCCCACCCCACAAGAGGAAAAATTTATTTTACTATGCAATTTAAATGCGGATTAGCTTATGTGAAAAAAGAGGCGATCGCTTAGCTCAAAGAGCGATCGCACGCTGATCAATTTACCAGCGACGTTACGCTTGAACTACCGGATCGAAAACAACACTCAATCGATCCGCCGGCACCATCCGCTTGAGAATTTTCAAATGACCGTCTGCATCAGACCAACTGCGAAACTCACCCACAACCACCTTTTCCACATTTGGAAGCGAGCGAACTATAGTCCACGGCTTGAGACGTTTTTCTTGCAACATACTAAATAAATCTCCTTGGTAAATTGGAGCCAAAGCCAGTCCTCATGGTTGGCCACCGCCGAGGACTGGCTTTTGACTTTGCAAACTTGCCCTTCTCTAAGAACATAGCACAAAAAAAATGGTTTGTGATTATATCTTATTTTTCGCTTTTTTTAGAGCTATTTTCTACATAACAGATGATTAAACTCAAAACTTGTTAACTCTTTAATTCGCAACTCAAACTCTTTCATGACTAAAACTTCGACTTCGCTTGGGGTGCAGCCTGACTAATAAATTCTGCCTTCTACCTTCTACCTTCCTTCTACAAATCCCGCCGCGACAGCAGAAACCAGATCCCACCTAAACCCAAAACACCGCACAAAACCCCGCCTTCCCACCCAAAAACAGTCCCCCCCGGCAAATGTCCAGGCTTTGCTTTTGAAGTAAAATTCAGCTCCGAATAGTATACCCACTGGCTGTTAACCCGCCAGCCCACTCGATCGCCAAACTTCTCCCAAACTGTAGCATCATAAACACCAGGCTTTCCCCCCAACTTGAGCCACAAACCCTTTTGCACAGAAAAACCGAATCTGCGGTGACTGTGCCGCACCCAAAGTTGATCGATAGTCTGCAAATCCTTAGCTGGAAACTTCCTAATATCTTCCTCACTCAAATAACCCCGTGAATTTTGCTGCATCACCTCCAGCATTTTCACAGAAGTTTCCTCATCAGCACCACGCCAATTTTTAGCAGCCAGCAGCCTTGCCAAGTGAGAATAATCAATACCTTTTTCGGACTCTAAATTCACAGAAACTAGCGGAGTATCAGTCACCGGTTGAGTCGGAACCGAAGGACTAATGACAGTTGCCTGCTGCGACTTTTCCAGCATGGGGACAACAACAACAGGAGGTTTTAAAGCATCTAAAACTTCCACAGCCGATTTGTAGCGATCTTTAACATATTCCTGAATCAACTTATCCAAAACCTGACCTAAATCCTCGCTAATTTGTGTTCCTTTTGGCAAAGCCTCCCTCCAAAGCCACCGGCCTTCAAGCGGATCGTAAAGGTCATCGTGAATGTCCCCGTAGATATCCAGATAAGGCATAACAGAAGTCAGCAAGCGAATGCAAGTCACCCCCAAACTATAAAGGTCGCTAGCAGGAACAGCCCTACCGTGACGCTGTTCTAGAGCCGCGTAGCCAGGAGTTCCCAACTTCGTTCCAGTTTTGGTGGGAGCAGCAGCTACTACCTGTTTAGAAACCCCAAAATCTATCAGCACTAACTTACGATCGCGAGATCTGCGGATCACATTCTCAGGCTTAATATCGCGGTGAATTACATTTCGGTCGTGAACAAATTTCAATAAAGGTAACAAATCTAACAGCAGTTCGCAAGTTTTAATTTCGCTATAAGCACCGTACTTATCTAACTCATCCTTTAAATTATTGCCATCAATAAACTCTTGCACCAAATACAAGCGCCCATCTTCCTCAAAATAAGAAATTAACTGAGGAATTTGCGGGTGCTTCAGTTCGTATAACCGCCTTGCCTCTTGTTCAAACAATCGAACATATTTTTTAAAATGACCGGGCTTCCGCTGAAACTCTTGAGGGGGCGACAACTGTTTGATCACGCACAATTCCTCAAATTTTCCATGATTAACAGCTCGGAAAGTCCTGCCAAATCCCCCATCGCGTAGCGGTTCAGTTGCTGAATAAAGGTCTTTTAGTAGCAGCTTTGAACCACAATTAAGACAATACTTTGTGCCTGGTGGGTTCTGACGCTTGTCTCTTGGGCAATCGAGATTAAGGCAGTATGTCATATATTAAAAAAATGCGAACAAAATTATACTCAGGGTTTTATATTATTCAAGAGTCCGATCGCGAGCTGGTTTTTGTAGAGGCGAGACCTCGAACCTTACGGAGGCGACAGCCACCCTCGCGATCAGAGGGGGCGCTTTCACCAGACTGCCCCTGAGCAAGTATAACTCTCTTGAGGGTTTGACCTCAAACTCGAAGTCCTCATCTAACCTTAGACTCCACTGCGTGCAATACATTTGATTTCGCGGTCAAAGAGCCACCAGAACAAACAGAAATAGTAATTTATTACCAGCCGCGTTAGTTCTGCAACGCCAAAAAAACTGAGGATTCTGCCTGAGATATAATTTTATTACCAGAGAGAAGCACACTAACGGGAGCCACAGCTTCCGTCAACTTCGATCGGCTTTAATATTTTAGCAGCATAAATTATTACCTAACCAGGCGGAATCAACAATCCAAAAACCCCCAACAAACGCACGTTAAAATAAAGACTAGCTTCCGCGATCGCAATCCGAGCGCGACAAGACAATTAGCCAGTTTTCCCTGTTCCATTTTTTCAGCTATTACCAGTTACATCTAATTCGATCGGTCTACTTAATTAGGAATCGCCAGTGACACTAAAACTACAGCCTTCTCAAACTCCAAACTCCCGCAAAAAATCACAACAAGTACCTTGGTTCGAGCGGTTCATGGCACTGGTCGCCCTAGGAAATTTAAGCCTAGTATTATTTGACATAACTTACGTGCCCGGACGTGATTTCTACCTCCGGCAACTGCCAGTTATAACTCAAGTATACGATCCATTTAAAGGAATTAAACCCCACCGAGACACCCAGCAATATCTGGAAACCTTAGAAGAATTAAAAATTCAAGTAGTGCAAACAGGGTTGCCCTCTCCCCAAGTAGCAGCCAAATTGCAGGAAATAAACAATCTGAGCGCGAAAATGATCGACGAAGATCCCTTTCGAGTAGCATCAAAAAGTGGCACCCTAGAAAAAATAAAAGACCGGATGCGCGATCGCGTCCCGAATCCGCAAGACTCCGCTAAACAATCATTCCAAAGATTCTGGAGCCAAGACTATTTAAACAAACAAGGCTGGCAAAAAGAAATCCAGTGGTTTGACTCCAAAATCCAGCCATTAATCGCCACCAACTATTACCGCGCGATCGGAGAAAACGGTGAATTCACCGATAACTTCTGGCTAATCGACCTGCCATTCATTGCCATATTCGCGATCGAATTTCTAGCCCGTACCTACTTGATCAGCCGCCGCCACCGCAGCGTTACTTGGCGAGCAGCCATGCTCTGGCGATGGTACGACATCTTCCTGCTGCTCCCATTCTGGCGCCTGTTGCGAATATTACCCGTCACAATTCGCATCCACCAAGCCAAAATGCCGGATCTCCAACCCATACGCACCCAAATCAGCCGAGGTTTCGTCGCCAACTTCGCCCAAGAATTGACCGAAGTTGTAGTAATTCAACTCATCAACCAGATGCAACAATCAATTACCACAGGCGAACTCGCTCGTCAACTTTTTAAATCCCCAAAACAGCGCTATCTAGACATCAACAATATCAATGAAATAGAAGCGATCGCCACCCATCTAGTGCAAATAACCGTCTACAAAGTCCTTCCCCAACTCCAGCCAGACCTAGAAGCCCTCCTCCGGTACAATATTGAAAGCTTCCTCAAACAATCCCCCCTCTATCAAGGATGGAAGCAAGTACCCGGCCTGGGAAACCTGCCCGAACAGCTAGCACAGCAATTAGTTGCAGAACTCTCAAAATTAGCCACCCTCGGCCCCCAAGATGCCTACGAAGCCTTCAAAATCGCCAGCGAAGACCCCATAAGCATCAAACTCTCCAGTCAGCTAGTTCAACATTTCGGGCAAGCTTTAGGAACCGAACTGCAACAGCAGCAAACCTGGCAAGAAATACAACTGCTGCTGTGCGACTTCCTAGAAGAGTTCAAAATCAACTACATTCAGCGGTTGAGCGAAGAAGACTTCGAGAAAATTTTAGAACAAGCCAAAGAACTGCAACGGATAGCCCCGCGTTAGGGCAAGTCTCCACCGCTTTACTGATTTTTTTCGTCCCCAATTAGCAATTAGCAATTAGCAATTACCCTGCTGTAACTCCTGCACATGAAACTTGCTGGGATTGTAAAGTTTCATGTGCGATCGGCATTCTCTACCAGAGTCATCTGCAGGGTTGTGCATCACATCTTCAGCGCGGTAGTGAGTTAGACCGCCGTTAGGCTTCTCAGCGGCCTGGGGTGTCATGTTTTTAGCGAGAAAGGTCAATTTTTTTAGACGTATATTATATCAATATATATGTAAGTTTGATGACATTCTACTTTTTAGAGACCCTCTGTAAAGTAAAGTTAAAAACTACTACACATAGCTCTAAACCAAGTAATCTATTAGATATGATTGCTAACTGGTTTTCTAAAGGCTAAAATAATTTACCAATTCTATAAAAAAATAAGGCGCGTCAGTATATTTAGTCAGATATTATTATACCCATACCACAAAAAATACGTAAGTAGCCATTCTTCTTTAAGCAAGTTACTGTTTCAAACTTTTCACTAACTATTATAGATTGCTTTTCAATATATATTTCCTCAGCCTCATTTCACTCTTCTCCCCTGAGATTTTTCAGCCAACTCGTTACCCCAGGAGTAACACCAATCAATGTCACAGACCTCTGCAACCACTTTCCTGTCAAACCGTTTTAAAAAAAAGGTGTCCCTGCGCCTAATTTTAGTATTCCCATTCGTTCTGCAAATATTTGTCGCCGTCGGGCTGACAGGCTGGCTATCCTTACGCA
Source organism: Microcoleus sp. w1-18aA5 (assembly GCF_036701705.1). Lineage (NCBI taxonomy): Bacteria > Bacillati > Cyanobacteriota > Cyanophyceae > Oscillatoriales > Microcoleaceae > Microcoleus > Microcoleus sp. w1-18aA5. The sequence continues at coordinate 15,844 of NZ_JAUPTE010000011.1, forward strand.
ACGGGCAAAAAGCAGTCAACGAAGTGGCCAGCCAGTTGCGGAGTGAAATTACGGCCCGCATCCAGCAGCAGCTCAACACATACCTAGACACAGCCCCTCGCGTCAATCAACTAAATGCCAATGCCCTTCGACTAGGGTACTTAAATCCCGACGAATTGGAGAGTACGGAACGCTATTTGTGGGAGCAAATTCAAGCCTTTCCTTCTCTGCCCAATATGGGTTTTGCTAGTAAAACTGGAGAATTCATTGCCATTGAACGCCAAGAGAATGGCAAAGTAGTTTTTAAAATAGCAGACAAAGAGCATCGGAATGAACTTCATATTTATGAATCTGATAGCAAAGGCAATCAAACGAAGCTCTTAACAGTCTCCCGCAACTACAATATACTCAGCCGTTCATGGTATAAAGACAGTGTACGCTTAGGCAAGCCCACATGGAGCGAAATTTTTTCGCTTATAGGTCAGAAAACACTCTCGCTTCCTACCGGACATCCAGTTTATGACGAAAGTGGCGAGCTGCGCGGGGTATTCGTTGCTAATTTTCTGATTTCTTTCCTCAGTGACTTCCTGCACAGCTTAAACATCGGTCGTTCGGGACAGACATTCATTATGGAACGTTCGGGACTCCTAGTAGCCAGTTCAACTCTCAAAGAACCATTTATCACCAATAAAGACACGCTCGATCGCCTGAATGCTTTAGATAGCACAGATGATTTAATTCGGCTGACAACAGCGCATTTAAAAGAACGCTTTGGCGACCTCACTAAAATTAATAGCTCTCAGCAATTGGATTTTACGATCGCCGGCCAGCGGGAATTCCTCCAAGTTATGCCATTTCAGGATAGCCGAGGATTGGACTGGCTGATCGTCGTCGTAGTTCCTGAAAGCGATTTCATGGATCAAATTAACGCCAATACCCAGACTACCATTTTGTTGTGTTTCGGAGCCTTGGCCCTAGCTACCGTTTTGGGAATCTTAACCGCCCGCTGGATTACCAGCCCGATTCTCCGTTTGAGCGCAGCTTCTAGGGCGATCGCCAGTGGCGACTTAGAGAAAAATGTGCAGGTAAAAGGCGTAGAAGAACTAGAAGTTCTGGGGCAGTCTTTCAACCTTATGGCACAACAGTTGCGCGAATCCTTTGAGGCGCTAGCCAAGACCAATTCCGAGCTAGAAATTCGAGTAAAAGAACGCACCGCCCAACTCACGGAAGCCAAACAAATCGCTGATACTGCCAACCAAGCTAAAAGTGAATTTTTAGCGAATATGAGTCACGAATTGAGAACACCACTCAATGGAATTTTAGGATACGCTCAAATCCTAGAACGCTCAAAAACGATGGCTCCGAAGGAACTCCAAGGCATCAGTATTATTCACCAGTGTGGCTCCCACCTGCTAACCCTGATCAATGACATCTTAGACCTCGCTAAAATTGAAGCCCAGAAATTGGAACTGTACGCGAAAGATTTCCATTTTCCTTCCTTTTTACAGGGAGTCGCAGAAATCTGCCGCATCCGAGCCGAACAAAAAGGAATTGCTTTTGTTTATCAACCCAGTTCTGACCTGCCTGCTGGCATCCACGCTGACGAAAAACGCTTGCGACAGGTACTCATTAACTTACTGAGCAATGCAATTAAATTTACCGACGGTGGAGGGGTGACTTTTAAGATAGAACATCTAGAAAAGGGGACAGAGGAAAAGGTACAAAGCAATGACCAAAAGCCAGCCTCACCAATTCACAAAATTCGGTTTCAAATAGAAGATACTGGCGTTGGTATGACACCAGAACAATTAAAAAAAATATTTTTGCCTTTTGAACAGGTAGGAGAGAGCAAACGTCAGGCGGAAGGAACCGGACTAGGTTTAACAATTAGCCAGAAAATTGTCGAAATGATGGGTAGTACCATTCAAGTAAACAGTCAGTCACGAACAGGCAGTGTTTTTTGGCTAGATTTGGATTTATGGGAAGCGGCAGACTGGGCAAATACAGCCACGATTGCCAAGCAAAGAAAGCTGGTTGGCTACCAAGGTAGAAAGCAGAAAGTTTTGGTTGTGGATGACAAATGGGAAAACCTCTCGGTCATTGTCAATCTCCTGGAACCCATCGGCTTTGAAGTAACCGAAGCTAAAAACGGTCAAGAAGGTTTAGAAAAAATAGAAGAGTGTAAGTTTGATCTGATTATCACTGACTTGGTGATGCCAGTATTAGATGGCTTTGAGATGATGCGCCGTATCCGAAGCTTGTCACACTATAAAGACGTGGCAATCATTGCTTCATCTGCCAGTGTATTTGCTACCGATCAACATAAAAGTTTGGAGGGGGGAGCTAACGATTTTCTCGGTAAACCAGTGCAGGCAGAAGAGCTATTTGAGATGTTGCAAAAGTATTTAAAACTTGAATGGATATATGACGAACAAAAAAGTGAAAAAATTAGCACTATTCCCTTTTACTCTGATGCTAAATTACTTTCTGAATCGAAATTTGTAGTTGCTCCCCCGCCAGGAGAAATTGAACTCCTACTTGAACTGGCGATGAGAGGCAACGTGAAAGGAATTGTGAAGCGCACTGAGCACATAGAGAAATTGGATCAGAAATTTGTGTCCTTTGCTGTTGAGCTGCGCCAGTTAGCCCAAGGCTATCAGGTCAAAAAAATCAAAGAGTTTATTACATCCCACAGAATAGAAAAAGAATGAAGGCAGCAAATATGGAAACAAGTAGCATCTTAATCGTCGATGATAATCCTAGCAATCTGGACGTGCTTTCTGAAGCTTTAGCGGGTTCGGGATGGGAGATATTGGTAGCAACTGATGGCGAAACAGCCATCGAACAGGCTGAATATAGTCAACCTGATTTGATTCTGTTAGATGTGATGATGCCAGGAATTGACGGGTTTGAAACCTGTCATCGCCTGAAGGCAAGTCCGTTGACGAACGAAATTTCGGTAATTTTTATGACGGCTCTGTCTGACATAGGAGATAAGGTCAAAGGCTTTAATCTAGGGGCTGTGGATTACATTACTAAGCCTTTTGAACAAAAGGAGGTTTTAGCTCGCGTCAACCTCCATTTAACACTGCGTTCTTTGACTAAAACTCTCGCCGACCAAAATCTGCTTCTCAAACAGGAAATTGAAGACAGGCTCGCAGCAGAAGCAGCGTTACATCAGCTCGCGCAGGAGTTAGAAAAACGGGTGGAAGAACGAACGGCTGAACTTTCTCAAGCTTTGGATAATCTTAAAAAAGCTCAAGTACAAATAGTTCAAAGTGAAAAGATGGCTTGCCTTGGTCAACTTGTAGCTGGAGTGGCTCACGAAATCAACAATCCAGTTAGTTTTATCTCCAATAATATCCCTATTGCCAAGGAATATATTACCGATTTGATCGGGATGACCCGGCTTTGCCAGCACAACGTTAATTCGACATCAGAATTTGAGGATAAGTGCCAGGAGATTGAGTTAGATTTTATTGTTGAAGATTTGCCAAAAATTATTGATTCAATGGCGGTCGGAACAGAGCGACTTTACAATCTTTCTATGTCACTGCGTAATTTCTCTCGGTTGGATACATCGGCACTAACGCCAGTGAATATTCACGATGGGCTAGATAGTACCCTGTTGATTTTAGGTCATCGATTGAAAGGTAAAGGCACTCGCCCCGCTATTAAGGTTATTAAAGAGTACGGCGAATTACCGCTGGTCGAGTGCTATCCTGGGCAAATCAATCAGGTGTTTATGAATGTATTAGCGAATGCAATTGATGCTTTAGAAGAGTCTACGATCAGTTGTCCGCTCTGCGGGGAAAAGCAACAGAGCAATGACAATCCACAGATTCGGATCTGCACTGCAATGCTTCAGGGCGACAGAGTGGTGATTCGGATTGCTGACAATGGGCTGGGGATAACGCCGGAGATAATGCAGCATTTATTTACGCCGATGTTTACTACAAAATCAGTGGGTAAAGGGACAGGTTTAGGCTTGTCTATTAGTCGTGAGATTGTAGAAGCAAAACATGGTGGTACGCTGACCTGCATTTCCTCGCCCGAATGGGGGGTAGAGTTTGTAATTGAGCTTCCTATTCAGCATTAGTAATGGGGATTTTTTATGGTGAATCTTAGTTTGGCTGTTTGGTCAATATAGCGTTAATTTGGCGATCGCCCATGTCTAATCTACCAATCACCATCACTGTCAAACTCTTCGCCACCTATCAAGAAGCAGAGGGCTTGTCCGAACTAAAATTAGAATTTCCCAAAGAAACTCCCATATCGCAAGTCCTAAAACGCCTGAGTGCCACTCCGCATCGCAAGTCCTAAAACGCCTGAGTGTCACTCCCCCCCTGTTCTAGGATCGATCGCACCCGATCACGGTATCCACCAGGAATTTGCCCTCGCCCCACTCCAAAACGGCGATCAAGTCCTCCTCATTTCCCCTGTCAGCTATCCCCCTCTGCCCTCGGACAGTCGGCCGAGGGCGATCGGTTTGTCACCGGGCGGGCGATCGAGCTAAACTGAGAACTGAGGCCTCCCTTCGATCAGAAGAAGTCCTCAAACTTCTTGGAAGAAATTGTTTTACCTAGGAGTGGGTCAAGCCCACTTTTTTTGTTGCATTAGTCGCAGGAAAAGAGCTCAGGGCGTCTGACTTGCAAGTTGAGGACTGATTTAGTAGGGGTACCCCCCCCGCTTGAGATCCCCTGCTGGGATGTTGGGTAAGTCCCAAAGTTGAAGACGAAAGTCGCAGCCACCTAATCAAACCACCTCAAAGCCAAGCAATCTCAACACCAAATTTTTCCTTGCCCGTGTCCGAGTTTAGGAGTTTTAACTTAAGTATTCGATATGACTCATCCCCTAATCCCACAAATCATTGACTTAGCTACCCCCGTTGCGGAAACACTGGGATTGGAAGTAGTGGGAGCAGTGTTTCACACCAACCAAAATCCTCCCGTCTTGCGGGTAGACATCCGCAACCTCCAACAAGACACGGGTTTAGCAGACTGCGAGCGCATGAGCACAGCCCTCGATGCTGAGTTAGAGGCAGCCGACATCATACCCGATGCCTACGTGCTAGAGATTTCCAGTCCCGGAATATCCCGATTGCTCAGCAGCGATCGAGAATTTATTACCTTTAAAGGTTTCCCCGTGACAGCCAAAACCACCGAACCGGACTCGCGAATCAAAGAGTGGAAAGGACTACTCCTGGGCCGGGATGAAACAGCGGTTTATCTCAATCAAAAAGGGCGACAGGTTAAAATTCCCCGCCCTCAGATTGTCAAAGTTGAACTAGACGAAGGAAAGGAGATGTAAGGAAATTTTGAGTTTTGAGTTTTGAGTTTTGAGTTTTTCGATTGCCTCGCAGCAAGCTGAAAACGCTTGGCTGCGAGTTAATTTTTAACAATCACATCTGTAGCAGCGGGTTGAAGAGGAACAACAAATAAATTGTTACTGCACCTAGCTTCCCTAATCCTATCCAGTAACTCATCACTCCTCTGTCATCACTTTTTCTGGAAAATTTCCAAGTACCAATTACCGATTACCAGTTACTTATTACCACAGCAAAAAAGGAGAGTTTTATATGTCAATGGTTCCCCTGCCCGGACTAAAAGAAATGGTCGAAGGTATTAGCAAAGAACGCAATTTACCCAAACACGCCGTCCAAGCAGCCTTGCGAGAAGCCCTGCTCAAAGGATACGAACGCTACCGCCGTACCCAAAAACTCGATCACTTCAGCGAAGAATACTTCGACAACTTTGATGTAGAACTAGACGCAGAACAAGAAGGTTTCCGCGTTTTAGCCAACAAAACTATTGTCGAAGAAGTCATCAATCCCGATCACGAAATCTCACTTTCCGAAGTGCAAGAAGTAGCCACGGAAGCTCAGCCTGGGAGCATTGTGCTCGTAGACGTAACACCAAATCAAAAAGAATTTGGTCGCATGGCCGCGATCCAGACCAAACAAGTTCTAGCTCAAAAACTGCGCGACCAACAGCGCAAAATGATTCAAGAAGAGTTTAAAGATTTAGAAGAAACAGTTCTTCAAGCAAGAGTTCTCAGGTTTGAGAGGCAGTCGGTAATTTTAGCAGTTACCAGCAGCTTCGGTCAGCCAGAAGTAGATGCCGAACTCCCTAAGCGCGAACAGTTGCCCAACGACAATTACCGGGCAAACGCTACATTCAAGGTTTATCTCAAAAAAGTAGGCGAAGGCTCTACTAGAGGGCCGCAGTTACTTGTTTCTAGAGCGGACGCAGGTTTGGTGGTTTACCTGTTTGCTAACGAAGTACCAGAAATAGAAGACGGGGTGGTGAGGATTGTCGCCGTAGCCAGGGAGGCAAATCCGCCATCCCGGCACGTCGGCCCCCGGACTAAAATAGCAGTTGATACTCTCGATCGCGACGTAGACCCTGTAGGAGCCTGCATCGGAGCGCGGGGATCGCGGATTCAGGTAGTAGTCAACGAATTGCGCGGCGAAAAAATCGACGTGATCCGCTGGTCTCCAGACCCAGCAACTTATATTGCTAACGCTCTGAGTCCCGCTAGAGTAGATGAAGTGCGTTTAGTTGCTCCAGAAGGCAGGAGAGCTCACATTTTGGTCGCTGAAGACCAACTGAGTCTTGCCATTGGCAAAGAAGGTCAGAATGTCCGCCTCGCAGCCCGCCTAACCGGTTGGAAAATCGATATCAAAGATATTGCTAAGTACGATCGCGCCGCCGAAGACAGCAAATTGGCAGCAGAAGCAACTAGGCTCGAAGAACTAGAAGGCGACTACGAAGAACTAGAAGGCGACTACGACGAGGAAACCGCAGAATTTGAGGAAGAGGAGGCAGCCGCCACGGAGGAAACCGAAGCCGCAGTCTAAAAACTGTGACATTTACCGAAGAAGAATTCAGAATTCAGGAGCCAGAATCCAGCATGGGTTCTGTGCGACAGGATGGAGAATCGAGCTTTAAAGCCCCCGATTTTAATCGTGGAGCCGAAAAAATTCTTTCCGTGACCCTTACCCCTGACTTGGGGCATGGCGTATTTTGAATTCTGAATTCTGTCTTCTGACTCCTTGTCATAAGATTTTCTATCTTCGCCAGACAAGGAGGATTTGTCCCCTACTCCCCCTCTCACAAGAAATGAAACCGAACTACCGGTGCTGTGCAAGTTGTCGAAAAATAGCTCCTAAGGAAGCTTTTTGGCGAGTAGTCAGGCTCTATCCTTCTCATCAGGTACAATTAGATCGTGGCATGGGCCGTTCTGCTTACCTTTGTCGGGAAGCAGAATGCCTCAAAGCAGCTCAGAAAAAAAATCGACTTGGGCGATCGCTCAAAGCGTCTGTGTCTGACGAACTGTACCAAACACTTTGGCAGCGTTTAGCCACATCTGACTGTACATCTTACTCTGGCCTAGCCGGACGAAAAACCGACAATAGTTCGGCATCGACTGTATAAACCCTCTTGGCAGCCCTACCAGTAATTACCGGTAGCGCCAGCTATAAAACCCCAATCCGATCTGCCCACCAGTCTGGAAAGATTTGTGTCAGATTAGATAAGGGTAGGGTACTAGCAGAGGTATCCTCAAGGTGGAAAGGCAAACTTTGAAGCTTGAGAGAGTGGGTTTTGCCAAAACTCAGACTTCGGAGTTCCAAGTTCCCAAACAGACTTGAGAATTCTTCAACCGCAGACTTCAGCGAGTTGCATCTTTTAGATAAAATTGCTGAGCGAGTACCAAAACCCCGATTCCTGACACTGAATCAATCACACCGAATGATGTCGTCATTAGCACAAAAAATCACAATGTAAAAACTGGTTGGCACAAAAGAGGGCAGAGTGGATGAACAACGGCAAAGTAAGAATTTACGAATTATCACGGGAACTAAATTTGGATAATAAAGACATCTTGGCAGTTTGCGAGCGGCTCAATATTTCAGTCAAGAGCCACAGCAGCACAATTACAGAATCCGAAGCAGAGCGCATTCGCAAAACGGCGGAAAAATACGTAGCCAGTAGCCACTCTTCCCCCGGCAAGCCAGCTCCACCCGAAAGAGCAGCAGCGCCATCTAGAGAATCTGGCCCTCACCCTAACGACCAACAAAAAAAGCAGCAAATTTTAGAAATACGCAGTCCAAAAGTACGATCGGCTGGTGCAAACTCCCAGCCTGCAGGCAACGAGGAGAACCAAAATCAGCCGGCGGCAACCGTGGCAACTCCTCCCAAGTCGCCTGCAGCTCAACAACTCCAGCCTCCCGCTAAACCGAATATCAATCGACCTGTACTGTCGAAGCCAAATGTCGCTGTGTCGGCGGCTCCGTCAGAAGTGTCGGAAAATGTAGGTGCGATCGCCCCGGAAACCATCGCTCAGGCTCAGGCACCGTCGGCACCTCAACCGCCGTCGGAAAAGGCTCCAGAACGCACCCAGCAACCGCCACTCGCGCCGATCGCGCCCTCGGCAAAACTCACGTCGCCGCCCGTCAGAGGGGCGTCCGATTCGGCTAGCCGTACCCCACAAAATCTGGGGAACAAGCCGGTACTCAAACTTGCAAAAACCGAGCAAGAGCAATCAGGACAGTCAGAAACTCTGGAAGCGCCGGCTAAACCGAGCCGCCCCAGCAGACCTGCACCGGGATCTCCTACCGAATCTCGCGACGCGCAAAGACCGCGCCGGGAAGGCGCTGGTGGTCCAGTCAAAACTCAACTTGCCGATCGACCCCAGCCCGGTGGCCCGCGCCGGAGCCTTGCCCCCGCAACGTCAGCTACCGGGCTGCGTAGCCGCGGCGGTGACACCGGAGCCGCAGGGGATGACACTGATGACAATGAAGAAGATAATACGCCGTTGCTGGGGATTACTCTCCTCGAAAGGCCCTCTCTCCCTCGTCCTGCCAAAAAGACATCGGTCATTTGGGAAGAAGATGATGACGAAAACTCAGATGCTGCCAAAGCTGCCAAGGCTGTTAAGGCAAAACGTTCTCGCCTCAAACCAATAGATGAGGATGACGACGACTTAGAAAACGGCTTGGATATGCCAGCACCAGTCACGGTCAGCCTGTCCCTAGCCCGCCCAGCTAAAGCGAAGTCACAAGCAGCACCCAAGTCAACACCAACTCCGGGCGCACCCGGAAGCAGTGGAAAAAATAAAAGACCGGGCCCTTCTCACGATAAAAGTTCTTCTAGTTCTAGTGGGGGACGGGGCAACCGGGGCAAAACAGCCGAAGCTAAGGTAGAACGTCCAGAAAAGCTGCTGCTGAGCAGACCGATGACCGTTCAGGAACTAGCAATTACTTTGGCAGTTCCCGAAACCGAAATTATTAAGCGGCTGTTCTCTAAAGGAATTGCGGTAAATATTACCGAAACCCTGGACATTCCAGCGGTGAGGATGGTAGCCGAAGAAATGGGCGTAGAGGTGGAAACCCCAGAAAAAGTAGCGCCAGCTATCAAAGTGATCGAGATGCTGGACGCAGCGGATTTGGAATACCTCGAACGCCGTCCGCCAGTCGTAACGATTATGGGTCACGTGGATCACGGTAAAACTACCTTGCTCGACTCGATCCGCAAAACCAAGGTGGCTCAGGGAGAAGCTGGGGGCATTACCCAGCACATCGGTGCTTACCACGTAGATGTGGTACACGAAGGCAAGAGCCAGCAGGTGGTATTTTTGGATACGCCCGGTCACGAAGCCTTTACAGCGATGCGGGCTCGGGGAACACGGGTTACGGACATCGCCATCTTGGTGGTGGCGGCGGACGACGGCGTGCGACCCCAGACAATTGAAGCGATCAGCCACGCGAAAGCGGCGAAAGTGCCAATTGTTGTGGCTATCAATAAAGTTGACAAGGAGGGTGCTCAGCCGGAACGGGTGAAGCAAGAGCTTACTGAGTACGGCTTGGTGGCAGATGACTGGGGCGGTGATATCACGATGGTTCCAGTCAGCGCTATCCGCGGCGAAAACCTGGATACTCTGTTGGAAATGATTCTGACAGTGGCGGAAATGGAAGACCTCAACGCCAACCCGCACCGACCGGCTAAGGGTACTGTGATTGAAGCTCACCTCGACAAGGCAAGGGGGCCTGTGGCAACTCTGCTGGTGCAGAACGGCACTCTGCGAGTGGGCGATATTGTGGTCGCAGGCTCGGCTCTGGGCAAGGTGCGCGCCATGATCGATGACCGGGGCGATCGCGTAGAGCACGCAACTCCATCCTTCGCGGTGGAAGTGCTAGGGCTGCGGGAAGTTCCTCGCGCCGGAGACGAGTTTGATGTCTTCGCAAACGAAAAAGAAGCGGCAGCGATCGCCTCTGGAAGAGCTACCTCCCAACGAGATTCCCGCTTGCTGCAAGGCGGTCGGATCAGCCTCAGTGGCTTCTCTCAACAAGCTAAGGAAGGCGTTCTCAAAGAACTCAACTTGATCTTGAAGGCAGATGTCCAAGGCTCCCTCGAAGCAATTGTCGGCGCTCTGACTCAACTTCCTCAAAAAGAAGTTCAACTCCGACTGCTGCTATCTGCTCCTGGGGAAATTACCGAAACGGATATTGACCTCGCTGCAGCCAGTAATGCTGTAATTATCGGGTTCAATACTACTCTCGCCACCGACGCTCGCCTCGCCGCTGACCAAGCGGGGGTAGACGTGCGGGAATACGGCATCATCTACAACCTCTTGGATGATATTCAAGGGGCGATGGAAGGTCTGCTGGAACCAGAATTGGTGGAAGAACCTTTGGGTCAAGTCGAAGTGCGCGCTGTCTTTGCGATCGGTCGCGGGGCTGTGGCTGGATGTATGGTACTCTCTGGCAAAGTCATCCGTAACTGTAAGGTGCGGGTGCGCCGGGGTAACAATGTCGTTTACGAAGGTGTCCTCGACTCCCTAAAACGGATGAAGGAAGATGCAAAGGAAGTCAATGCTGGCTTTGAATGCGGTATTTCCTTGAGCGGATTTAGCGACTGGGCGGATGGCGATATTATTGAAGCCTACCGGATGGTTACTAAGCGCCGGACTCTCTCTCAATAGTTTTGAGTTGTGAGTGTTGAGGGGGAAGAGAATTTTTGAGCGATCGCAACCAAATTGCCGATCGCTCGCAACTCTTCTCTTCACTCAATACTCCCAAACTCATCTGACAGTTGACAGTTGACAGTTGACCGAAAGAAGAATAAAGAAGGAATTAAGAACTTCCTAATCGTCTTTACCCTTGCTTAAAATTTAAAATTCGCTCGCTCAAATAAGACTTACCGAAATAAACCAGATTTCTGCTTGTAAGTCCTCGGTTTGATAGCTAAATATTTACTCCTGGCATCGGATTTCAGAGTCAAGAGTGCATCCCAAAATCTCAAAATCCAAGATTCAAAACTCCTAATTCATAACTCATAATTATTTAAAGTGCGTTCTTTTTGGTCAGATCCTTTTTTGTGGATTCACCTTTCTGGGGCGGCTACACTGCCGATTTTCCTGGGACTGTGCTTGCTGGGACTCGCAGTGGGTTCTCCCCTGCTCCCTGTCTGGTTAGAAATATTTTTAGTGGCTGTAGCCGGTATTGTTCCTGTGCTGTGGATGCAGTGGTTCCGCCCTTTTTACATTTTTAGTATTTTAGTTGTGGCGGTGAAACCGCAGAATTTAACTTCTTTGCAGCAGCAGATTCTGACTCGGTTTAAAACTAAGTTAAATAAAGGACTCGCTCTATTTGTCGCTGTTTTGCTGGCAATAATTTTGTGGCAGCTTTACCGATTGGCTCCCCTGGCGGCTTCGGTGGCTCCCTTTCCTCCTTCCTGGCGGTGGGCTGGATTGTTGTTGGCAGTTGCTGCTTTTTTAGCTAGCAATCTGTTTTTGCAGGTGTCTGCTAGTGTCATGGCGGTTTTGCTGACGCCGGAATCAGAATTTGCAGCGACAAAGCCTCATGTTTTAGAAAAAATTCGGCAGGATTTTACGATCGCGCCTTGGCAAGTCGATCGACTTTTGCCGGCTTTGGCAGCCGAGACAACTGCCCCTGTGGCTGCACCCGCAGAGTCAATTGGGCTAGCATCCAGCATAGGGAATTTGTCAGTCGGCAGTATTGTCAACCCAAAACCTGCTGACACCAACGGCGTTACATCTCTACCCGAAGAGTCGATCGAAAAAAAGTGAAATAAAAAATTAAGAGGGGGACAATTGTAGTTTAAGCTACTTTAATTTGTACAGATGTATGCTGTACAAAAAATAGGTAAGGCCCCTCTTCGGATAGAGATTATTAATAGTCTTAATATTTAATTTTTAATCGCAGGTTGTGGATATTTTATGTTGGCTCTTGGGAGAGAAGAATCTATAATAGAGAGTGTCAAGGTCAGCTTTCAATCCTTACAAGGGATTAAAACAGAGGTATAACAATATGGCGAATTATCTACCCATCGCACAAGAACCTCAAGCCGCCGAGCCGATCGAGCTGTGCGGAGATTCTGAAATCTGGGGCAGTCTCAAATCCGCGATCGGTGCAAGTTCAGGATTTCAACGCTGGCAGCTAGAACTCAATTTTGAGCGTCAGCAGCAAAATGCCACCATCGATCAGCAGGTTCGTTCCTATCTGCGGGAAACTTTAGAAACTTTGGCTTATTGAGTACCCTAAAACCAAATATTGTCACGGTTTGTGAATTTTATAGCCCAATTCTGCTGGCATCCCCTCCAATATGCTAAGTGAGTGCCGATAGTGAGTGTCGAGAGTGAGTGTCGATCGCAACTTCGGAGATCAAATTGCAGGGGACAGTATTTCTCCTTACTTAGTCGGGATTAATTCCCGCATTCTACTGGCAACACACACTTGAAAAATTCCGAGAAAATTAGCCTGAAAGCCCCCATACAAAGCGACTGCGGCCGCTATCTATTGATCTGCCTGTTGCCGGAACTGTTTATAATAAGGCTGAAGCAAAATAAAATTAATAGTGCGGTTGTGGCGGTACATCAAACCGTCCCCATCAACATACTTACAAACTTTTTGCACCGTAAGTCCTATTAAATAGTCTACAACCAGAGTAGAGGAAAATGCGCTTAGTAATAGTTCAGTATGCCGGCGATTACGCAGAAGCCTTTGAGCGTTTAGCCAAAGGTGGAAGCGAAACATACTACGCTCAAAAATATTCTGTTGATGCCGTCACCGAGATGGCAAAACGAGCTGAGTCAGTAACGGTTATTTGCTGCATGACACCCGAATTTAACGATCGGGTTCTAGAAAACGGCGTGCGGGCGATCGGTTGCGGATTTAATTACAAAATTGATTCCCAAAAATTGATCGAGTTAATTGCCCAGCAAAATCCGACTCATTTAGTCCTGCGGACGACTTTTCCCGACCTTTTTAAGTGGGTCATTAAAAAGGAAATTAAAACCATCGCTGTATTTGCCGAATCTATTGCAACAAAAACTTGGCGCAATAAATACCGCAACTATTTCCTATCCCGATTGTTAAATAACGAGCAAATAGAATGGGTTGGAACTTACGGCATTACTTCATCTTTATTGTTCAAAGAAATAGGAGTAAAAGCTGATAAAATAATTCCCTGGGACTTTCTCTTAGAGACCAATCCCGGCTCTTTGTCGCCGAAAACCATCCCTGCGGACATCAAAAAAATTCAACTTTTTTACGCTGGCTCGTTAGTACAAAGTAAGGGAGTGGGCGATATATTGAGCGCCGTAGCAAAGTTAAGAAAACGGAATAATATATCAGTTCACTTAAAAATGGCAGGTACAGGTGAAGAGGAGTTTTTTGCCCAGCGAGTCGAAGAGCTGCAAATTAAAGATTGTGTAGATTTTCTGGGAATCGTGCCAACTCACACTTTAGAACCTTTAATGAGAGAATCCGATCTCGTGTTAGTTACTAGCAGGCACGAATATCCCGAAGGTTTTCCCCTGACAATTCAGCACGCTTTACGCACTAGAACACCGATAGTAGCTTCGGATCACCCGATGTTTAAAACCCACTTAAAACACGGTATTAATTCGATGATTTTTGAGGCGGGGAACTCTCTGGCTTTAGCAGAATGTATCGAAAAAGTTATTTCGGATTCAGCGCTTTACCACAATCTTTCTGTCGCTTCTCACTCAACCTGGCAGGAGTTGCGTCTGCATGTCAAATGGGCGGACTTGCTCGATCGCTGGCTGGATGATTCTCCTGAAAGCAAACAGTGGTTATTTGAACAACGACTAGCTTCTGGAGCCTATAACTCATGACAAAGTTAATAATTAGGTCAACCTAATTAAACTTGAGTAGGACTTCTATCTAGTCCTGTCATATAACCCTCATCGGGCAAGTCGTGAGGACGAAGAGTCGTTTCTTAAAGATTTTAACAAATAAGGACTCTTCGTCAGTCCTCTCCTATTGAGTTTTTATTTTGCCTGCATTTTTTGCCGAATCTGCTCTCCGCGCCTAGCCGCAACTTTTGGCCAAGTAAACTCCAAAGCTCGCTGGCGGGCGGCGGCTCCCATCTTAGCCCGCAAATCAGGAGAATTAGATAGTTTTCGTAGTGCCTCCACCCAGGCGTCAGTATCGTAAGGAGGAAGAATTATGCCCTCAACGCCATCACGCACCACACCACCTCCTCCCATCGGTGAAGCCAGAATCGGCAAACCATGACCCATTGCTTCATAGATAACGAGTGCGCTACCTTCCTCCAGACTGGGAAAGGCAAAAAAGTCAGCTTGGCGATAGGCAGAACTGTAGTCCAAGGCATAATCAAAGTGAACTACATCAGGACGTTTCAGCAAATGGCTGCAAGTGTGAGCAATCGCCGGTTCGAGGGAGCCAAAAATTGTCAGCTTTCCCTTAATCCCAGCTCGCTCCCAAGCCTGCAAGAGCAGGTGAGTCCCTTTGCGGACGCAGGCAAAACCTAGGAAAAGGACGTTAACTTCCTCTGAGGCCGGTTTTTGGGATTGATAATTGGGGAAACGCGACGGCGACCAACCTTCAGTGGTTAACAGCAGTTTTTCTTCAGGAACTCCGGCTTCTTGAAATGATTTTACTACTGCCGGACTGGGACAAAACAGAAAGTCAACTAGCTTGAGTTTTTGCTCTTCGGTCTTAATTTTTTCTGGGGTAATTGCGTGTTGAGGTTGCAATTCCAAGCGAGAGTAAGCATCGTCAAGGATACTCTTAGCTTGACTTTGACAAGTATTAACTCGCTCCCAAAAAATCGGCTTACTTTGCTTGTTAACGCTCTTTACAGTATCTAATGATATAGCGGGCCACAAGTAGGCAACATCAAAATTTTTGATATCTTTGAGAAAACGCTTCTCTGCCTTGATTTTGGGAGCACTAGGGCTGCGGTAATAAAAGTTTGTCAGAAATGACGGAATTGCTTCAACTATATTTGAGTTGCGGCAGGAGCGATCGCAACTCGGGACAACCATGCGAGCATTCAGCTCAGGTTTTTGCCATTCTTTGCATACTGAAAAAAATACGTGGCTGATGGCTCGGTCATTGCAATGAATTGGGAATAAAGCACTCAGTTTTAACATAGGATTCATCTTGAATTAACTAAAGTTTTTCTAGTTGTTTCTAAACACGGAGATAGAAAAATGAGGCTCGGTTTAGAGACCAGTCTTGTTTGATTGAAAAGTAGATTCTGCCCTCTGACAGTGATTGTATGGTGACAACATAACATTAAGTAAATTCACTGACAAGGCCCTGAACCAAAAATTATGTATTTTTACTGTAAAGAATGAAACAGCAGCATCCAGAATGCGCTGAAAATTTTTCCAAGATGTTTGGCTTACTATTAAATAGGGCTTTTCAAGCGTTTTAGATAACGTGGCGATTGAAATTGCTGCTACACCTACTCTCCTAGTGGATATTACGTACTAAAATCACTGACCGAAAATATCCAGAGTACAAGCTCCCGGATCGCGGCCGCGGATCAGGTCTGACTCATCTGGGCATCCGATCAAACGGAAAATGGTACAGGCCGCTTTTGTGGCATCTAAAATCTCAAATTTCAAATCTCAAATCCATCGACCGGGTATTAAACCCGGAGTTGGTATAGCAGAAGGAACAAGGAAGAAGTTCGCCACCCCTGCTCCCTCCTTGGGGGGAATCAGAAGGTAAATGCAATAAAATCAATGGTTTGGGCTATTAAAAACCTCCGGTGGAACCGAAAAGGTTGCTAGATCATTACCTTCCAAAGGGCGTTGTGGAGTTAAAAAACATCCTAGCTGCTTTTCTTCAAAAACAGCTAGGATGTTTGTATGGCAAACTATTTCAGGATTTTAGCCTGCTGTTGCAAAAGCTGGATTCTTAGTTTTGCCGATCGCCAAACATTTTTTAACAGCAGCAATTACATCTTCCACATCTGCATCTGTTAATTTGGCCGAAATCGGCAAGCTAACTGTATGCCGCCCAATGTAGCCAGCATTCGGATAATCTTCGGTATGCCATCCAAACATTTTTTGATAGACAGGATGTTCCGGCATACTCATATAATGTACGCCGACACCGATATTTTCAGCATTGATAGCGTCGAGAAATTCGTCGCGGCTGATTCCAGTTTTGGCTTCATCTACCAGAATGGTGTACAGGTGATAAGCATGAATTGTATCCGGTTCGGGGTTGGCTGGCAAAGTAATCGGCAAATCCGCAAATGCTTCGTTGTATCGCTGCCAAACCTGCTCCCGACGCTGCCAATAAGGCGTGACTCGTTTCAATTGATGAATGCCGATCGCAGCTTGCAGATCCATCATATTGTATTTAAAACCGACTTCCACCACTTGGTAGTGCTTGTAACCCGAGTCGCTGAAGCGCTTCCAAGCATCTTTGCTCATACCGTGCAGCGCTAAAATGTTGAGCCTGTCGGCGTCTTCTTGACTGGCGGCCAGAATCATTCCTCCTTCCCCGGTCGTAATGTTTTTGGTGACATAAAAGCTGAAGCATCCGAAGTCGCCAAATGTGCCTGCTTTCCGTCCCTTGTACTCTGTTTCGATCGCGTGAGCACAGTCTTCAATTAACTTCAAGTTGTGACGGCGAGCAATCTCGCAAAGCGCATCCATATCGCAGGGACGACCTGCGAAGTGAACCGGCAAAATTGCTTTAGTTTTTGAAGTGATTTTAGCTTCGACTTGAGCCGGGTCAATATTCATTGTCACCGGATCTACATCCGCCAATACTGGTGTTGCCCCGGCGTGGATGATGGCATTTACTGTAGCGCAAAAAGTCATCGGAGTAGTAATGACTTCATCCCCCGGTTCCAAGCAAGCAGCGAGGACGCTCAAGTGCAGTCCCGCCGTACAGGAATTGACTGCAATCGCGTACTGGGAACCCTTGTAAGCATTGAATTCGTCTTGAAACTTCCTGACTTTAGGGCCTGTACCCAACCAACCTGTTTTCATGGTTGCCACCACTTCTTGAATTTCAGCATCTTCGATCGCCGGAGCACCGAAAACCAAGAAACGGTCTTTTGAACGAATAGGATTGTTGTTCATGTTGCTAGTCTTACCCAGTAAGTAAACTTGATCAAATGGAAGTGTTAATGAATGCAGTATCAGCGTTTTTTATCCAGATCTTTTGCTAATACCTTGTGTAATGGCATCTTTTGTATAACAAGCTTACTAATGACAAGCCGTTTTTTCGCAAGCGCCTGACCCTGACATAATTTATATATTTTAAGATAGAGAATCTGCAATGTCCAGTAGATCGTATTTCAGTTTATGGGTGATACACAAGCTCTTACCCGCATTTTTTACTTTAAATATTTTTTTAGAAAAAGTTTTCTTTCTCTATAAATTTTTTGTAAGATGTCGAACATCTATCCAGAGAAAGATTTGACAGCGAAGTTATCTGATTTGTGATTTTTAATTTTAGAATTAGGAATGACAGATTCCCGTGAGGTTTGGAGCTTGGGTGGAGTTAGATTTTGTTTTAACTCGTGTAAAAATTAGGCAAATTTTGCACAAAAAAATGTAACTCCCCTGTAATTGATGCAGGTTCAGCAACATTCTGCGATCGCTCCAAGCAATCAACCATCCTTGACCAAATCCACTACAATCGAGGCAGACGAATCTTGTTCAAAATGTCTTGCAGCCGTTCTGAAACGCCGCCCAATTGTTCTGACAAAGCTACAAGTTTGCCGTAAGCTTCAACTAAGCGATCGCCCTCCACATAAACTTCTGGAGTAGGATAATTCTTCATCGCTTCCAGCAGGGTAATCTCGTTATCATTAGTTGCAGACAGCACCAAGGCAGATCTCAAAGCTTCTCGATTTGCATTCCCAGAAGGAGTGCGAATTACCTGACCCACTTCATCGAGAATTATTTCGCCAACCTTGCTGTTAAGCGTCCGACCCAAAAAGCTTTGACTGACTTTCACTGGTCTCGTCAGACTGTTGCGAACCGCTTCCGGGTCTTTTTTTGCTTTTCCCAGCAGCATTTCTAACGCGGGCGACATTTGCCCAGTTTCTGCAAAAAATTCTAATTCGCTGACGGGTAAAGTCATTCGGATCGCACTGTATTTGAGCACTACCTTTTCGGCAGCCGCCGCAGCATTACTGTAAAATACAATTCCCGCGCCTGCTGCTAAAAATAACGTCCACCGCTTTTTGAAAAATGATCGACCCATAGTCAAATCTCCTAACATCTTTTTCTACTTCGACTTTGACACATCTCATTAGTTACTGCCCAGGCTCAGGTCTTCGGCAAATGCCAAATTATTCGATCGCCCCAGCACTTATACCATTTTAGATTTTAGATTTTAGAATTGCGAATTAGTGAGGACGATCGTGGTTTCCCGCCTCGGCCAAGAGTTGCATGATTTTTGGGAACTGGTATTCCCTATATCGGATGCTAGGCAAAAAACTCGGTTCCGGGCGCTGCTACTGGCCTCTTTGAGATTGTAGATTTGCGGATTAGTGAGGACGATCGTGGTTTCCAGCATCGGCCAAGAGTTGCATGATTTTTGGGAACTGGTATTACCTGTATCGGATGCTAGGCAAAAAACTCGGTTCCGGGCCCTAGTACGGGATTTTGACTCTGTACGCGGTGGACACCCTACTGATTCTATCTCCCCAGCTCCTGAGCCTATCAAAATGCCGAACGCCAGCTCTTCTATCAGTGAAGGCTGGCGCTGGGCTTAAATTTATTTTATATATTTAGGGTCTTTATGAAAGCTGACCCCAATTGAACGAATTACAAGCGGTTTATGATTAGGGCCTTTAAATTTGCTGACCCCAATTGAACCCACATCATTATCATTACAGGGATCGCTGGTAAACCAGGATTTCATAATAATTTCTTTATATTTCTAACTTTTCCTTACGTCACATAGATATTTGTCTCGATTTGTAAATTTTTGTTACTTCGACTTCGGGGATCGGCCCTCGGCGCGCTGCTCCCAGCGAAACAGGAACACCATCAGGGCCACAACTGCGACTTGGATGGCAAAATTAGGCAAAGCAGAACCAATTTCCCGGCCAGAGGCAATTTTAGCGAGGAAAACCAAGCCGCCGATAAAGCCCGAAGCGCCACAAGCTACGTAAACAAACTGTCGCAGAGGCCGGTAGGGAGTGGCCATTTCTGCGGTTAAACGCTCGTATTGTTGGCGGCTGAGGTTGCGCGGGTTTTTGGGGATGTTTGTGCGATCGTCCGAATTTGGGGCTGGCATAGATTTAGAAAATAAGTAAATTAGGATTGGGTCACAAAAATCCGGTTTATACCAAAAATCCTCTGGCTTAGGTAGCAAATACTAGGGAAAAACCGGGTTTTTGGTACTTTGGGCGCAAGTTGAGTGAATATTAGACTACAACAAATATCTCACAACTGCCGAAATAAATCACCGCTGAAGCAAAAGCACAACTGTCTGCAAACAGCCGACAAAAACGCCCAAAATGCCTCCTAAATTTACAATTCCCTGCAACTCACTTTTGACAATTCCCTGAATTGCTAACTCCAACTCTTCAGGAGAAGTACCTTTGACTCGATCGACAATCACCTGGTCAATATTCAAAATCGGGATAGCCTGAGCTACAATATTTTCTAAATCCCGCTCTAAATAACGCTCTAAAACCAAAGCCAGTTCTTTGCTGACAATTTCCAGGGAAGCGCTCATCACCGCTGAAGTTTGCAAGCGATTGAGAATCAACCGCGAAATATTTTCCCAGTCAATAGATTTGCTCAACCCCTCAAGTACATCTGTACCCCGCTGTTGAACATAGCTGCGAACACTGTCGCGCATAGTTTTTCGCAACTGTCTCACAGTCGAAACCGGTAAATTTTGCATCGACAAATTTTGCAGCCATTCCTGAATTCGCCCGCGAATCCCCAAAGAAATAGTTAACTCTGCTAAGCGCTGATTTGTGGCTTCTCTGTCATCCAGACAAAAAGTCCGCAGCCGAGTTAAAGTGTTCCGCAAACCAAACAAATTTGCTACTACCCAATAAGTGCCGCTGGTTTTTTCTCGAAACCCTTCATCGATGATCGAAATATTGCGATCCGTCAAAAAGTCAATTAAAGCCTGCCGCAGCACTTCCGGTGGTATTACTACCTGCAACAACCACTCAGCAAGCTGAGCCGCCTGAGCTTCCGTTAGCTGAATCTCCAGCAAAACTTGATCAAAAATTTGATTTAGCTGAGCTTCTAAAAAATCTTCCCGGCGTGCCAAAACTTTGAGAATTCGTGGCACAGATTCCCCCAGCAAATCTCGCAAAATGTTAGCGAGAATTTTAGCGGTTTTTTGCTCTGCGTCTGCTTTTACCTGATCCAGCGCCAACTGCAACAACCAGAGAATCACCGACTGCATCCGCTCGGTTTGCAGGAGGCGGCGCGCTAAGTTTTGCAGTTCCTGTGGCGTCAGCAGCGAACCCATAATTGTGTCGGAAATTCGCTTTGCTAAACGCTCTTGGTTGCGGGGGATCAAGCCTGGAGTGAAAGGCAACTTCCGCCCTTTGATGTAAATAGCTCGATAGGGACGGAACAGCATTTTGATAGCTATATCGTTAGTGAAATAGCCAATAATTCCTCCCACTACAGGTGGGGCCAACAACAGCCAAATGTCAGAGGGATTCATCAATAATTGGGAATTGGGAATTGTTGATTGTTGATTGTTGACTGTTAACTGTTAACTGTTGACTGTTGACAACTGACAACTGACAACTGACAACAGTCAACGGACTAATACCAATACTCCCATCATAGCTCCGGCAATGGGGTAGTGGGTGGCGGTGGCAAATCCGGCTTTGTTGGCGATCGCGACTTGCTCCTGGCCGATCGGGAATTTTTCTAAACTAGGATTAATATAAGCATATTCTTGAGTCATTCCAAATTGCTGAGCAATGGGCACTACGAGACTGTCTAGATAAAACTGCTGAAAGCTCCGCATTAGGGAATTGCTGGGGCGGTGGAGGTCGAGAATAGCTGCTTTGGCACCGGGTTTGAGTACGCGGTGCAATTCCTGAAGACTGCGGGGGATGTCAGTCACGTTACGTAGGCCATAACCCATTGTGGCGCAGTCGAAGTAATTGTCAGCAAAAGGCAAGTCTAGGGCGTCAGCTTCTACCCAGGAAATGGGACTTATAGGGGTGAGAAAAGGTATCGCGCGTTTGGCCGCCACGGCCAATTGTTCGGCAGAAAAATCTACTCCAAATACGCAACCCGTCGGCCCTGCTTGTTTGGCCAGCAACAAAGCTAGATCCCCGCTACCGCAGCACAAATCTAAACAAGTATTTCCGGGACCCGCACTGCTCCATTTCACCGCCATTTGCTTCCAAATCCGGTGTTGCCCAAAGCTCAACCAGTCGTTCAATTGGTTGTAAACTGGTGCAATTCGATTAAATATAGTTTTAATTTCTTCGGCGTTATTAGTCATTGGTCATTTGTCATTGCGAAAAAGGTGAAAAAGTGATTTGGGAAAAGGTGATTTGTCAGCCGGAACTAATAATTAATCCGTCCATTCATGTCATGCTGTCGCCAGTCATTAATGCTTTTTTATTTGTTAGCGATCGGTGATATGTTGTCTTTAATCATTGGTTGGCTATCATTTTCGACTCAAGACACAGAGCCGACTGATGACTGATGACTGATGACTGATGACTGATGACTAATGACTGATGACTGATGACTAATGACCCTGAAAACTCGTCAATACCAAAGCAACTTCTTGAGCGGCGAGGTGAACTGTTGTGAGTTCGTCGGGGCGCAGGGAACAAGGTTGCTTCCACTGCATGGAAATCAGGGCGATCGATCGACCTTTGTGAATCACCGGGATGCTCAGGTGAGCTTGAATGCCGGATTTCTGATAGTGCGGCAGACTCGCTAGGTTGGTGTCGAGCGCAATATTCACAGCACCCTGAATTGTTTGAGAGGTAATTGCTTCTCGAACCAGAGGATCATCTGCCAGCCAATTTTCCACAGTTGCACCAGTGGTGTGACTGCCTTGGACTGGTATTAAAACATTTCCTTCCACCAGTTGCAAAATGCAAGAGTCCGCCAAAAAATTATCACTTATAGCAGTAGCAATTGGATCTAAACTTGCTTCCAAACTCGGATAATCCACAGCCGTTTGCATGATTGTTGCTAACAGTTGTATTTGAGTTTGGGCGCGATCCAATTCCTCAGTCCGCTGCTTGAGAATTTCATAAGTCTCGGCTGCCTTTTGCACCACCATTTTCAATTCGTTCGGGTCCCAAGGCTTGGTGATATACTTGTAAACCTGTCCTGAGTTAATCGCATCTACCAAGTCTTCAATGTCCGTAAAACCAGTCAAGATAATTCTGACCGTATTCGGAAACTGGGGCACGGTTTTGCTCAAAAACTCCGTTCCCTTCATTTCGGGCATCCGCTGGTCGGAAATGATCACGGCGACCTCGCCTTCGATGCCGAGGACTTCCAAGGCGCGAATTCCGCTCTCAGCTTTGAGAACGTTAAAATCTCGTCGGAAAGTGCGGTAGAGTAAATCCAGATTGTCTGGTTCGTCGTCTACTACCAGCATTTTGGGCTTTTTCGGTCTGTGTAGGGTCATGAGCTGGCGTTTAATTTGATCTAGCTCTGAAATGGCATTATCCATAACAATACGATAAACTCCCCTTCGTAAATTTAGGCGAGCAACTATTCTGTAACAATAGTCTCATAACTCACTTACTATTAATCTATCGCTCTGCCGCGACACGAGCCTTGCCGGTATCCAATAACACATAACTTAGCGCTAGTTTTTGATTCAATTATGACTGATACACCGCAAGATTCCTCCCCTCCTGCATCTGCACCCTCCACCAATGCTGTGGATGCTGAAAAGTTAATTCGATCGCTCCGCCGCAAAGAAGGCACTTGGGTAGAGTGGGGACAGGCCTGCACAGCACTGCTAAAAGCTGGCTACAACTCTCAAAGGATTTTTGAAGAAACTGGTTTTGAGCCAATTCAGCAAAATCAAGTAAGCGTAGCAGCCCAAGTTTACACCAGCATGGTAAATGCTGGGGCTTCAGAGGAAGTTCGATCGCACTTTTTAGGCAAAGGTAGCGATATCTTATACGAGTTTCGGATTCTCTCTCAAGTAGAGCGTGCCGGGGCCGCTGCTTTGATGCTAACCCACAATTTGGATGTTGACGATGCTCGCCAAGTTGCTAAAGCGATCAAGGAGTTTTCGCACTTCGGGAGTCTCCCCCAAGGGTTCACAGACACTCCCGGCGATGCTATGGCTTACCAATGCTGGCAATTAGCGAGACAGAAAAGCGATTTGCAAGAGCGATCGCGCTTAATTGCTCGCGGTTTAAAATTAGCTAGCAGCCCAACCGCTAGGGCGCAAATCGAGCAGTTGCTCGTTGATTTTACCGTCGTTTCCAGACGGGAAGCGCCCCGCTTGCCCGTCTATCGGCTGGATACCGAAGAACAATTGCCGCGCGTTGTCCCGGTTGTCGGCAAATTGCCGCTTTCTACGACAGATTTGCTGGCAGTGCCTTTGCCGGAGGAAATCGAGCCGTTCCGAATGGTAAAATTTTCTGGAGCCGGAGCTTGGGTGGCGATTCCCGGATGGCAGGTAATTTTGAACGCTGAAGATCCGGTGGCTGTTTTGGAAATGAGCGATCAATTGCCGGTACCGCTGCAAGGCAAAGTTGAAGAAGTTTTGATTATTGCCGATCGAGCCCACAGACAGTGGGATGCTGACAGTTATTTCCTCGCCGATAACGCTGGCAATTTAGAATTGTACTGGTTTGAACAATCCCCGGATATTCCTATTTTGGGCCGAGTTGTTCTGGTGATGCGTCCGAAAAAGATTGTGGATGAAGACTATACCAAAGATGGATGGCAAATTGATGATTAGTCAGTTGGCAGTTGTCAGTTGACTGTTGACTGTTGACTGTTGGCAGTTGACTGTTGACTGTTGTTAGTTGCCAGTTGACTGTTGTTAGTTGCCAGTTGTCGTTGGTTTTAATAACGGTTTCTCCGGCTGTTCCACAATAGATAAATTTTATGTGGGTGGAATGACTACTGACTACTGACTACTGACTACTGACTACTGACTACTGACTAATGACTAATGACTAATGACTACTGACTACTGACTACTGACTAATGACTACTGACTACTGACTACTGACTAATGACTACTGACTACTGACTACTGACTACTGACTACTGACTACTGACTACTGACTACTGACTACTGAGGCGGTTTCGGTTCTTGAATTTGCGGAACAGAATGCTGTTTCTTAAATCGATTAAAGCCGTAAACCGCAGCCCAAATTAACAGAAAATAAGGACTGTAAGCCAACAGCCAAATACCCAAACCAAACAAACCTAGCGTCAATTCACCCACAGAATGAGTTGCTTTCCCCCAAGTTTCCTGTACCCGCAAACCTAGAGAAGGTTCCTGAGTTTGTTGAGCCGATACTGCTGCTTCTAGAGTTAAGCTAATAGTCGAATATGCTACTTGATTTCGCAAACTTTTTAACTGAGCGTCAATGCGTTCGATCGACTCCCGAATATTGCTCAACTCTTGAGCAGCTTTGAGCACATCACCGACAGAACCCGATCGCTCCATAATTTTTAACACCATTTCCTCCGATTTGCGAAGGTTCCGCAGCCTAGCCTCATTGTCAACTAATTGATCGGTAACATCCTCAGCCGTCAGAGCACGGTTCTCTACAGTTCCGAGTTTTGCCAAAGCGTCTAAAGTAGTTTCTAACCGTTCTTGAGGCACGCGAATCTCCACAGACGCGGTTTGGCGGACACTCGAATCCGGCGGCTTTTGATTTTGGAAACCCAAGATATCGCCTTGCTGTTTTTCGACAATATTGGTAACAGATTTAGTGCTGGCGTCAATAGATTTGACAACTACGCTGAGTTCGGCTTTTTTAATCAGTTGGGGACGGGTTGCGGTTGTTTCTGCTGCTTTTTTTGATGCACCAGAAGTTTTTGACCTCTGGGCTGCTGGCTCGGGTGCTGGTGCTGATTGTGGAGCCGATGCGGTAACTTGGTTTTCACGGATGCTGGGTGAATCGGCGCCGCCTGGAGCGCTGCTGGACGTTTGAGCTCCTCCGCAGCTAGGCAAAGCAATTGTGGAAGATAAAGTTAAGAATACCGCAACAGCAAAACGAGTTGTGCTGTTGTTGGCTGGGTTTGGGTTTGGCTTGTGGGGCGGGGAATTGATTTTGAGGCGAGTTTTCATTTGGGTGACTCCTCTAAAAAAGGCTTGGGTATTGAATTTTATGCTGGTTTTAATTTAAGCTCGAATAGATAGCGTTAGTTTAGCCGATACCGAAATGGAAACGGTAGAGGTTGCAGATTTTTTTATTTTTAACCGCAGATGAACGCAGATAAACGCGGATGTAATAATGACTGATGAATTTGATTCTGATTTTATGCGATCGACAACCAATATCGATCGCCCTGGCAACATTTCCTCTGGGTTAGACTCTGCGGCAGTTTTGCGAGAACAAGCTTGCCTTAAAATTCGCGAAAGCTTGCGTGCGGGCCAGCAGGACATGGCGGATTGGCAAGGCGGCCCCCTTGCTGTTTCGGCGGTTCCGGGAGCCGGGAAGTCTACGGGAATGGCTGCTGCGTCGGCAATTGCGATCGCCCGCAACCAGCTTCACAGCCGTCGCCAGTTAATTGTCGTGACATTTACGCGATCGGCTGCTGCTAATATTAAAGCTAAAATTCGGGAAAGATTGGCCCAATTGTCTTTATCTCAAGGCGGTTTTGCGGTGCACACTTTGCACGGTTTAGCTTTGAATATTGCGATGCGCCATCCTGATTTGTCGGGTTTAAATTTAGAAAATTCAACCTTAGTTACTCCTACTCAAAGTCACCGATTAATTCGCACCTGTGTAGAACTTTGGATTGCGGAAAATCCCCGCCGATATCAAGTTTTGTTGGAAGGACAGCAATTCGACGGAGAGGAAACGGAGAGGCTGCGGCGACAATCGGTTTTGCGGACGGAAATTTTGCCGCAGGTAGCTAAAACTGTGATTCACGAGGCGAAATCTTCTGGTTTATTTCCCGAACAGTTGTTAGAAATGAGCGCTCTTGATAGTGGGGACGGTTATGAGATTTTAGCGGTAGCTGGGGGTTTATATCAAAAATATCAGGCTTTGTTGAGGAGTCGGGAATTCATCGATTACGACGAAATGATTTTAGCAGCTTTGCGGGTGTTGGACAATCCGAAGGCGAGGGCGATCGAGCAAAAGCAAGTATTTGCTGTTTTTGAGGACGAAGCGCAGGATTCTACACCTTTGCAGACTCGGCTTTTGGAAACATTGGCGATCGATCCCGATCATCCTACTTTACCTCCCAATTTTATCAGAGTTGGCGACCCAAATCAAGCGATTAATTCTACTTTCACTCCCGCCGACCCGATTTATTTTAACCAATTTTGTGATGAGTGCGAAGTAGAGAATAAGTTAGCTACAATGGACGGTGCCGGCCGCAGCACCCAAGTAATTATCGATGCGGCTAACTTTATGTTGCAATGGGTAAATGGTTCGGAATTAGCGAAACATGAAAAGCCTTTTCGCGACCAAACTATTAAGCCCGTACCCAGCGATGACCCGCAGCAGAATGCAAATCCGGCTCCCCTTGGTCGAGGCTTAGAATTGCATACTCCCCGCGATATTTACCATACAGTAGAGTTAATTGGTCAGCGGGTAATTGAGTTAGTTGAGGAATTTTTACCAGCCGATTTTGAATTTACAAAAACTGAAAAAGCTATCGATTCAGGCGAAGAAGCTACCGATGGGGAAAGTAGTGCAAAATTGCCGTTAGAAAATCTGAAATCGATGGCTATTTTGGTGCGGGAAAACAAACAAGGCAAGTTTATCAAAGAAGTGCTGGAAAATCCTCAAAAACACGGATTAAGCTTTGATTTGCGGAAATACGGGATTAAAATTGAGGATGTGGGAGAGCGGGACAGACATTCTCAAGTGCCTTGGGAAATCTTAACACTGCTGCAATTTCTCGATCGCCCGCACTCTCCAGACTACCTGAAAGCAGCGTTAAAGATTTTGAGCGATCGGCAACTGATCCCCAAACAAGACTACAATGCTTTTGCGACTAGCCCCGAACAATTCCTTTACCCAGGCCCCCTAGACCCCCAGCAGTCAGACCCCGTTCGCAAATGTCGCTATTTTTGCTGCGGTTTGCTGCAAGCTAGCTTAGAACTGCCACCCTACCAAATCATTTCATTCTTAGCCTTAGCGCTGCAATACGACCAAACAGAATTAGCCACCGCCGACAAATTAGCAGAACGGGTAGCAATCCAAACAGCCGGCAACAATTCAATGCACAATATTTTGGGCGTACTAAGCGAAATTGTCAGTTCCGAAAGATTTGAACCTGTGGATGCAGACGACAAAATAGAAGAACGTTATACCAGCAAAGGTCAACTAACCATTATTACCATGCACAAAGCCAAAGGACTGGATTGGGATTGTGTATTTTTGCCGTTTCTGCACGAACAAACCATCCCCGGAAATTTGCGAGTTTTGCCACAAACCCGATTTTTAGGAGATTTCACTTTAGCAGAGGTAGCACGAGCACAAATTCGAGCAAGTTTGCACGAAAAATATCCTTTACCAAATCTAGGCGAAGCCTGGGAACAAGCAGGTTATTTGAAAACAGCCGAAGAGTTTCGACTGCTGTATGTGGCGATGACGCGAGCAAAAAGCTTGCTGTGGATGGCGGCGGAGAAAAAAGGGCCTTTTACTTGGAACAAACCAGAGAATTTACAGGAGCAAAAACCTTGTCCGATAATGCCTGTTTTGAAGCAGAGATTTCCGAGTAATGCTATATAAAAAAAGTAAAAACTAAGCTGAGGTGCATCAGCTTATCACAAGTTATCTGGCGTTATAAAATCCCTATCTTTGTCGCATAATCAACTTAATTCGATTGTTAATTGTGCATTTAAATTGTATGTTGAGGGCGGTCTTTCCGGCCCAACCCCTACTCCCCACAAGAGTTAAAATTTATTTTACCATGCAATTTAAATGCGGATTAGCTTATTTGCAGGGGAAGTTCAGGTTAAAACTTTACCCCAGCGCTGCGTTACGAGGAACAAAGCAATTTCAAAACTCCAAACTATTCGTCAATTTCCACTTACCACTTTCCTGACATCGCGCCCTTGAGTCTTAATTCTTCTCGACTGACTAAAGCTTCGTAGTAATCGGGTTTGATTTCGAGGGCGACTCCGTAAGAGCTAATGGCATCTTGAGTTCGCTGCAATTTTTGCAAAACGTCGCCCCGCTGCGCCCAAGCTTCCCAGTTGTCTGGCTTGAGTTGAATCACTTGGTCAAAAGCGACGAGTGCTTGGGAATAGTTCTGCATTTCCCCTAGGATCAGACCTCGCTGTACCCAGCCTTGATAGTTATCGGGCCAGACAGTAATTGCTCGATCGTATGATGCTAGAGCTTGTTCGTACTGCTGCAATTTTGACAAAGCGTTGCCACGTTTCAACCAAGCTTCAAAATTGTCTGGCACGATTTTTAGGACGCGGTTGTAAGCTGTGACGGCTTCTTCGTAACGCTGCAATTTTTCCAGCGCGGCGCCTTGCTGCAACCCTACTTTTGATGTAATTTCTGCTTCTGAAGTCAGAGAGATTACTTTATCAAAACAGGCGATCGCTTCTTCGTATTGCTGTAATTTTTCCAAAGCTTCGCCTCGCAAGTTCCAAGCTTCTAGAAAATTACCTTCAATTTGTAGGGCATTGCTGTAAGCGATAATTGCCTCTTTGTAGCGTTCCAATCCTGCCAGGGCGATGCCTCTACCCAGCCAAGCTTCGGGAAAATTCGGATTAATTTGAACTGCTTGGTCAAAAGCAGCGATCGCCCCTTCAAAATCTCTCGATTCTGACAGTGTTTGACCGCGCCCGATCCATGCTTCGGGATAAAAAGAATTAATTTGAATTGCCCGATCGAAACAAGCAATTGCCGCGTCTGCCCACTGGTGTTTGAGGGCCATCCCTTTATAAAACCAAGCTTCGCAGTCGTTGGGCTGCATTTGCAGTACGCGATCATAAGCTGTCACCGCTTCTGCATATTTGTGCAATTTTGCTGAAGCAATGCCTCGATTGAACCAAGCCAGACTATTTTGTGGTTGCAGTTGAATGGCGCGATCGTAAGAAGTTACAGCTTCAGCGTAGCGTTCGGCTTTCATCAAAGCCAAACCTCGGTTCAGCCAAGCTTCCCAATTAGTCGGGACGAGTTTCAGCGCGCGCTCGAAAGCGGCAACGGCTTCAGGATAGCGCTCCGCTTGAACCAACACGTTGCCTTGCCGATACCACATGGCGGGTAAATTCGGATGAAGTTGGGTTGCTTTTTTGTAACAGGTTGCGGCTGCATCCCACTGCTGCAATTCCTCTAAAACTCTGCCGCGCTGATACCAAGCTTCGTGCTTTTCTGAATTGATTTGAATAGCGGTGTCAAAAGCGGCGATCGCTTCTGAGTGATTTTGCAAACTTAACAGCCCTGTGCCGCGCAGCATCCAAGCCCAGTATTCTTCGGGATTAATTGCTGTAGCTCGATCGGCGCAGGCTACGGTTTCTGCGTAGGAATGCAGTTGCTTGTAAGCTTTGCCCAGATTCAGCCACGCCCTGGCCCAGTCCGGCTTGATTTGAACCGCTTTTCCGTAGCAAAGGACTGCCGCTTCGTACCTTCCTGCGGCGTACAATCTATTGCCCCGATCGTAATCTGGAAATGCTGCTAAAATTCTTAAAATTGGCGGCAGCAGAGCTGGTTGGGGGTTTGAGGAGTTTTCTGGAGCCGAAGTCGAGAGGTCTGGCATACGCCTTTCACATAAAAATTTAGTGGGATAACAAGCTTGCGGTCTTATATATTAACTTATGCTTTTCTTAATCTCGCTGCTGTTTTGAAACAAATTTAGCATATCAGGCTTGGTGCAACCAATCCTTTTTACTTAATTCTACTAGGTATAAAATTATGCACCCTTCCCACTTTCGGTACACCCATGTAAGATACGGTCAGTCGATTTTCGATTTTCGATTTTCGATTTTCGATTTTCGATTGACCGAAAGCATCCAGGATACAAGCCCCCGGATTAATTCCGAAAGCAGACTCAGGACCCAGAAATAAAAAACCTGTATCCGATGAAACTTGCCCCCCGAATTTATCCGTGGGGTCAGTCGATTTTCGATTTTCGATTTTCGATTTTCGATTTTCGATTCTCGATTTACCCCACAGATAAATCTGGGAGTTTGAACTAGGGTCGAAAATTTTTATCTTTCCACGACTCCTGTACGTGGCAGCGTATCCGTTTTTGTGCTGGGTCAATGCTTAAATCTAAAATCTAAAATCTAAAATCTAAAATAGATTGACCGAAAGCATCCAGAATACAAGCAGATATGCCCTAATTCAGATTTCAAACCAAATTTAATATGTTAGAAATGCACGCGCTTTTAGATGTCACGGACTGTCATTGGGAGTCGATCGACTCGCAGCCGAATTATTGGTACGAAGGCCGTTGTCCTCAAAGTGGCGAACTGCTGAGACTGCCGCGCACTCTAATTTCCGAGGATCTCGCGCGGGGTTTGATGCAATACCTGGCGGCTGACGACTCCTACGATCGCGAAGGGAAGATGTACGGCATATTACTGGTGGAGATGCCTTCGGGGGAACAGGGGATACTCAAAGCATTTTCCGGGCTGCTGAACGGTTGCAGCATTGTTGAGGGCTGGGTGCCACCGATTCCGGGACGAGATCGTGTTGCTTTCGAGGAAGCCCGCACCTTAACTGAATTGGAGGCGATGAAACAGGAACTTATTGCACTCAATCAACTCCCGCAGCGACAAGAGTATGCAGCCTTATTTCGGGAGTTTGAAGTGCAAATGCAAGTTTTGAGCGATCGGCATCGCAATTGCAAGCAGCAGCGAGATGAAAAACGCCAGTTACTGTGTCAAACTCTCCCAGCAGAAACACTAGAAATTGCCCTGGAACAACTGAATCAAGAAAGCCGTTTGGAGAAAATTGAACGCAGGCAATTGAAACGACAGCGGGATGAAACATTGCAGCCACTCAAACAATTAATTGAAGCTGCGGATCGACGGATGCGGGCGCTGAAACAGCGGCGAAAAGAACTTTCCCGCGAACTTCAGACGCAAATGCACGCGGCTTACACTCTGGTGAATTTTTTGGGGACATCGCGATCGATCTCCTCATTGATGCCAACTAATTCTATTCCCACTGGCACCGGCGACTGTTGCGCGCCAAAATTGCTTCACTGTGCTGCAGTACACAATCTGAAACCGCTGGCAATGGCTGAGTTTTGGTGGGGGCCGCCATCGGGGGATAAGATACAGGGAGAATTTTACGGTGCTTGTGGCGATCGGTGTCAGCCGTTGATGGGTTTTTTGCTGTCAGGATTAGCTCAAAATCCGATTGTTTCTAATATAAATGGGGGTTTGACGGGCGGGCTAGAAGCCCAACCCTTACTCCCCACAAGCAATAATTTTTCTTGTGGAACGGGCATCTTACTCGTTACGCAAATGCTACCGATTATCTATGAAGACAATTGGTTGATTGCGGTCAATAAACCTTCGGGATTGCTGTCAGTTCCAGGTCGTTATTTTGAAAATCAAGATAGTGTTTTTAGTCGTTTGCGTAACTTGTTACCTGATAGTTTTAATTTGACAGTCGTGCATCGTTTAGATTGGGAAACATCGGGAATTTTGCTTTTGGCATGGGACAAAGAAACTAGCAGTCAACTCAGACAGCAATTTGCAAAAAATCAGGTTCACAAAGTTTATGAAGCGGTGCTTTCGGGTACTGTAAAAGTTGATGCGGGGACGATCGCTCTCCCACTTTGGGGCGATCCAGAAAACCGCCCTTACCAGCAAGTCAATTGGGAGTGCGGAAAACCCAGTGTTACTCGTTTTCAGGTAATGGTGAAAGAGGGAAATCATACTCGCGTCGAGTTTTTGCCGCTGACGGGACGCACTCATCAATTGAGGGTTCATGCAGCGGATGTTCGAGGGTTAGGGATACCGATTTTGGGCGATCGACTTTACGGATGTCGGGCTGCTGCGAATCGCCTACACTTGCACGCGCGGGAACTTTCGTTTGAGCATCCGCAGTTGGGAGAAAAGCTGCACTTACAGGCAGAAACACCTTTTTGAGCTAAGGGCGATCGGGCAATGATCAATATCTGTAGAATAACAAGTAATTGCTTCAGCATCAAGAGTTTTAATTGAAATCTGTGCTAACAGTAAGTCATAGTTTTATTGATTTAATCCTAAACAACCCTGAAATATTACAGCTTTATCGCTACCGAGAGCGTTATCTAAATTAAGAGGATACTCTGTTAATTTTCGAGGAGCGATAACGAGATAGCTGACAATTTTTTCAGGTTTACCTAGCAGTAATTTTAGCACCTAACATATTAGAGAGCTGCTTTGGGAACCCGATGGACTTTTAATTTTAGCTCTAACGTACAATAACTAATAACTAATAACCCACAACTACCACTGCGGATCGGAAGCCATCAAAGCAGTCGCAGCCTCGCTCGGTAACGGCTTAGCAAAAAAATAACCCTGACCATATTCGCAGCCGATCGACCTCAACCTAGCTAATTGTGCCGCCGTCTCCACACCCTCAGCAATCACATCCATACCCAAAGCATGAGCCAGCGCTACAATCGTCCGCACGATCGCCACATTCTCCCCCTCGCTTTCGAGTTCCATCCGCCCCACAAACGACTTATCAACCTTCAAAGTATCCGTAGGAAACCGACTCAAATAACTCAACGACGAATAACCCGTACCAAAATCATCAATTCCCAACTTGACATTTAACGCTTTCATCTGCTTCAAAACCGCGATCGCCGACTCCACATCCTCCATCACCACACTCTCAGTAATCTCCAACTTCAAACTCTCGGCATTCAAACCCGTTGTTTCCAAAATCACCTGAATGCGATCGACCAAATCTGGCTGGGCAAACTGCTTTCCCGACAAATTTACACTCATAATCAAAGCTCGATCGAAACCAAACATTCCCTCCCAAAGCTCCAACTGCCGGCAAGCCTCCTCCAACACCCACTCACCCAGCGGCACAATTGCCCCCGTTTCCTCAGCCACCGGAATAAACTTCATCGGCGAAATCAAACCTCGCAGCGGGTGCTGCCAACGCACCAAAGCCTCAAACCCAATAATCTTCCCGCTTGCCAAAGATACAAACGGCTGGTAATGCAGCAAAAACTCCTGACGCTTGAGGGCCATCCGCAAATCAGTTTCCAACTGCAACCTTTCCACCGCCAAATCGTGCATCGAAGCATTAAACACCTGATACCTTCCCGTTCCCAAAGCCTTTGCCCGGTACATCGCCGTGTGGGCGTCCCGCAGCAAGTGTTCCGGCTGTTCACTGACAGTAGCAGCCGGTTCGCCCCCCAGCGCAATCCCGATGCTTGCCGTCAAAAACACCTCCTGCCCCTTCAACTCAAAAGGCACAATTAAAGCTTGGTGAATTCGAGTGGCCAAATCCACCGCAGTAGCAACATCAACATTCCTCACCAAAATCGCAAAATCATCACCCCCCACCCGCGCCACCGTATCGGCGCGACCAATACTTGTCCTCAACCGCAACACCACCGCCATCAGCAGTTCATCCCCCGCCAAATGACCCAAAGAATCATTAATCACCTTAAACCTGTCTAAATCCAGAAACAGCACCGCAAACAGATAGCTGCGGCGGCCCCTAGTATTGGCGATCGCCCGCCCCAGACAATCCACGAACAAATCCCGGTTGGGCAAACCTGTTAGAGAATCGTGAAAAGCATCGTAAAGCTTCCTGTAAGCACTGACACTCACACCAGTCACAACCAAACCCAAAGTCGGCGACACCAGCGGTATCCACCCACCCCCAGTAAAAATCCCATAACTAATCCCCAACAGTCCCATCAATCCCGCAGCCCCAGCCAATCCCGCCCTCACAGGATGCTGAATCCGCCAAGCCAAAACCCCGCCAATCATCGCCCAAGCACCGTTCCACAAAATTTCCGCCCATTCCGGCCACACCCAAAATAGCGATCGCCCATCCAAAACCGCACTCAATATTTGGCTGAGCATTTGTGCGTGCAGCAACACCCCCGGCATTTTCGGACTTTGCTTTTTAACCGGGCTGTAGGGCGTCAAAAACAAATCTCTGGTACTCGGTGCCGTCGTCCCAATCAACACAATCTTGTCCTTAACCCAGCTTGGGTCAATTTCTCCCTTCAATACCTGCCTGATACTGACTTGTCGCGCCACCTCCTTACCAGAACGGTATTTGAGCAGAATTTGGTAGCCTTTGGCGTCGAGATTTGCATAGCCGCCACTGTTAGAAGTTAAAGGCACAAATTCTGCCTTTCCCCAATTGATTTGGTGGGGATGAACAGGGCTATTTTTCTGCTGTACTCTGTCTTTGAGATACAGCAAAGCCACTTGCACAGAAAACGATAAAGCAATCTTTTTGTCGGGTTGCGAGACTGAAAGCAAATTGCGGCGTACAACGCCATCAGGATCGAGTACGAAGTCGTTAAAACCGAGCCGATCGGGCGGTATCCCCGGAGGTGCAGGCACTCCCTGACTTTCTGAATCGCTCAATTTATAGATCGCCACCACATTCGGTGCTTTCAGCGCGGCCAGCAATTCTTCGTGTTCCGGCGGTTGAGGCAAATCCCGGTACAAATCCAAACCGATGACTTTTGGCTGATACTTTTGCAGTTTTGCCAAGGTTTGAGCGATCACACCGTCGGAAATCGGAAATCTCCCTAAAGCTTGAATATCGGCCTCAGAAATTCCCACTACCAGCAGTCGCGGATCGGGGCCCGAATCTGGCTGCAAGCGCACTAACGAGTCAAAACTCCCCAATTCCAGGCTTTGCAGGCCTCCCAACTGCCGAACTCCCATATTCAGCAGCGTTACAGTCGCGCCCGCAAGCATTGCAGGCAAAATCCTAACCCGTCGGTTTTGAGAACTCAGGTTGAGACCAGTTGCGACAGACATGACATATCGAAGATTTCGAGAGAATTTGGCAGTCACAGAAAAAATATGTCGGTGCAAATTAGCTTTGCAGTCTGTTCTTACAGAATTGAGCTTAATATGAGATTGAATGTAATTTTTTCAGAACTTCTGCCGCCACCGAGTTTCTTTAAGCTAATTACTCGATTTGGCAAAATATTTCTCGAATCTGAACCGGGTTTTGGAAGATTGGCCGACCAATCCTGTCTTTCATTCCTTGTTTACCCAAATTCCCACAAGCGTTAAAATTTAGTCGATCAAACTTTCAGGATATTTTTGAGATTATGGCGAATCAACTTCCGATTCCGGTGATTGTTAACGGTGCTGCAGGCAAAATGGGCCGCGAAGTAATTAAGGCGATCGCCCATGCTAGTGACATGACCTTATTTGGGGCTGTAGACCGCTCTCCTGAGTGCCTCAACGCCGATGCCGGGGAATTAGCCGGATGCGGCCCGTTAGAAGTTCCCATCACTGACGACTTGCAAGGAATGCTGGTCTTAGCAGCTCAGGAAAAGCAGTTAGGGGTGATGGTAGATTTTACGCACCCTTCGTCTGTTTATGAAAACGTGCGATCGGCGATCGCTTACGGTATTCGCCCGGTAGTCGGCACTACTGGTTTGAGCAGCAAGCAAATTGAAAACTTAGCTGAATTTGCTGATAAAGCGAGCACAGGGTGTTTGATCATACCCAATTTCTCGATCGGCATGGTTTTGCTCCAACAAGCCGCCGTCACGGCATCTCAGTATTTTGAACACGTAGAAATTATCGAGCTGCACCACAATCAAAAAGCCGACGCTCCCAGCGGTACGGCAATTCAAACTGCCCAAATGTTAGCAGAGATGGGAAAAACTTTCAATCCTCCAGAAGTTGAGGAAACCGAAAAATTAGCCGGAGCTCGAGGTTCACTGGCGGATGAAGGGATTCGCATTCACAGCATCCGTTTACCCGGTTTAATTGCCCACCAAGAGGTAATTTTTGGCGGTGCCGGTCAAGTTTATACTTTACGACACGATACGAGCGATCGCGCTTGTTATATGCCCGGAGTCTTGCTGTCTATACGCAAAGTCATTGAATTGCGATCGCTCGTTTACGGTCTGGAAAAAATCTTGTAGGTAATTGGTAATTGGTAATTGGTAATTTGTTACTACTGCCAACTGCCAACTGCCAACTGCCAACCGCCAACTGCAAAATGACTAATTATGCTAATTCCATTAACCCGCGAAACCTTTCAAGAACTAATTCCCGCCGTCGCCACGGGAGCGCAATATAAATATATCTGGGGAAAACCGCCCGATTTTTTGAGGCGAATGTTAATCTCTGCCGTCACCGTAGTTTTCCTCCTGGTAGTTTATAACTTCGTCGGTTCCGATGTCGGGCCGCTAGTTTTAATCACCGGATTGATAGCTGGTTTGTACTGGCTGTGGGGGCCGATTTTGTGGGCGAGTTTGCGGAATGCAGAATGCCGCAAATATCAATACTGCGGTTTTTGGCAAGGACGAGTTTTGGATATATATATTACAGATGAAGTCACAAGTCAAGAAGAAACAGTCAATCAAAAAGGACAACTCGTAATAGTTGACAACCTAGAACCACGAATCAACTTAGAAGTTGGCGACAAAACCGGATTTACTACTACACTTCGAGCTCCATTGCGGAAAGATCATCAAGGCATTGTCCCCGGCCAAGCTGCTTTAATGTTAATTATGTCAAATCAAGAAGATTTAGGCAGAATTGCCAAAGTTTCAGATATTTATATTCCCAGCCGTGACGTGTGGGTGAGCGACTATCCTTATTTACGCAGAGATTTGTTTGTCGAGATGAGCCAGCAAATTAAAAAAGGTAGGAAAAAAAACCGCGATCGCACTAATCAAAGCAGAGATGTAAAAAGGCGATCGCCCGCTGATTATTAATATTGATAGTAGCCACAAATTTAAGAGCGAGTGCAGGTTAAAATTCTGACAAAATTCACAAGATAGCGGCTAATGCCTGCGGTTTTTCAGGTTAGCCCCTACAGTTTCATCTTTTTTAGTTCCGATCGAGGCGAACCCGCCCACATTCATGTTACGCGCGATCGGCAACTTACCAAATTTTGGATTAATCCTCTATTTCTCGATAAAAATCGAGGCTTCAAAGAGCATAAATTATCCTAAATCCGGCTCTAAATACCCCCTTTATTTTTTAGTCTCTTAGAGAGAGACGCAAGGCAAGTCTAGGATGGGTTTCAACCACCGAGTCTTACCAAGGGGGTTTTGAAACCGAATTTAGTATTAGTTCCAGGTTTCAGATTCATCTGTCGAGTCAATCTAACATCTCAACTCGACTAACTTTTCGATCAACTGTTTCCCTCTTGGCCGTAAGCTTGCCAAGCCAAATCCACCAGCCCGTTAACAATAGCCACAGCCACCACCGCAGAACCCTTGCGGCCCTCAATCCGAATGTGAGGAATCATCGAATCATGCAGTCGCGACTTAGCCACGTCCACCCCCACAAACCCAGAAGGAGTCCCAATCACCAAAGCCGGTCGAATTTCCTCCGATTCAATCAAATCCACGATCGCCGACAAAGCAGTTTGAGCCTGGCCCACCACAAAAATCCCTTCAGGATAGCGTCTTGCCAAAGTTTCAATCCCCCAAGCCGCCCGCGTCCTTTCCTTTTGGGGGCGTGTCAAAGCCTCCATCGAACAGTAAACCGGATTTGCAAAGGTACTTTGGATTTGTGGCGTAATGCCCACCTGCACCATCGGCACATCTACCACGATCGTAGTTCGAGCAGCCAAAGCCGCCGCCCCAGCCTGCAAAGCCTGATCGGAAAAACTAATTAAAGACTTGTACTCAAAATCAGCAGTAGCATAAATCACGCGGCGGACTATTTCGTACTCCGCCGCGGAAAAACCGTGGTCGCCAATTTCGTTATCGATTAATCCCAGACTCTGGGCATCGCTTACGTGCCATTCCATTTGTTGGATAGCTGTCGCCTCTGAGTTGTCAGGTATCAGCTTACCAGCTTTTAGTCATTTGTTGACTGGTGAGTAACATCTACCAACTGCCAACTGCCAACTGCCAACTGCCAACTGAAAACTAAGTTTCCGACGATGAAGAAGATTTGCCCAACACCGGAGTCAGGAATGCCACCAAAACTCCGATCGCAAAACCAGCCACATTCCGAACCACAGGCAACCAGTCAGAAGTCCGAGTCACCACCGGCCCAAGTCCGAAGGCGAAAAACAGAATGCCCCACAGCGGCGAAAAAATCAGCGCCCACTGCCAAGCCACAACCTGTCCCGGCTTCCGAGGTTGAGCCGCAAACCCGCAGATGACGCCGCCAACCACCGAGGTAATTAACGTCAGAACCCACTGTTCCCTCGGCAAACCGGGAACCACGCGGCATCCGCCCTGACGCAAACAGCCTTCTATCGACTCCAAAGATTCAATAATTGCTCGATCTTCCCCATTGTCCCGCACAAAAAATTGATTACCGTAGCGGGTTTGCAGTTCCACCCAAAAAGTGCGCGGCAGCAGCGGATACAGCGAGTCGCCCACATTAAAATTGAGCAAATTGCCCCCTCGGGGGTCAGCAACTAGCAACACACTCTTGTCATCTAGCCCCCAATAGCTTTTGACAGCCAAACCGGGCGTGCGATCGTACTGAGTCAGCACTCGCAGTTTCCAGCCGGTTTCGGCTTCAAATGCCTTTAAATTTTTTGCCAAATTTTGTTCTTCAATATCTGTGAGGGCTTTAGCTAAATCAATGATCGGCGTCTGAGTTGACGGCAACAAATCGGGATTATTGAAAGCGTGGGCTGCTGGTGCGATCGTCCACACGGACAAAGCCAGACAAAATGCGACAACAGATGCTAGAAATTTTCGCGGGAAAAGCTGTGACATAGGAACTTATAATCCGGGTCTTAATTGTGAATGCTAGCTGGTGGTCTTAACCAGAGGATAAGAGAAAACTCATATTTCTTTACAATTATTTACTTTACAGGAAGCCGAGAGCAAGGGGAAGGAAAAAATAGTTTTTGAGAAAGGGGGAGGGGGAGGGGGGGAGAGAGGGAGAAAGTAGCGATCGAGCTCATCAAGGGGGTGAGTAAAATCTAAAATGCACTGAATCCCCCAATCGAAAATCTAAAATCGAAAATCGAAAATCGACTGAATCCCCCAATCGAAAATCTAAAATCGAAAATCTAAAATCGATTTGGTTTTGCCCCAACCCCCTCACAAAGACCCCGATCGCGATCGCTCACATTAGGATTAGTTCTCAGATAATCCCCCACCCAGTCGCAGCCCCTCACCAACAAATCATCAAGATCCAAATTCCACAAAATCACCCGATTATCTCGGCCCGCAGAAGCCAGAACCTTCCCATCCGGGCTAAAACTCACGCTCATCACGCTATCCTTGTGACCCGTCAAAGTTTTCAGCAAAGTCCCGCTGCGACTCCAAAGCTTCACCTTATGATCGTAACTACCCGAAGCAACCAACAAACCATCCGGGCTAAAACCCACGCTAGTCACGCTGTCGCTAGAACCCTTCAGCAGCGTCGCCACCAAAGTCCCATCTACCTTCCACAATTTCACCGAATTGTCGTAACCAGCCGAAGCCAGCATTTTGCCATCAGGGCTAAAAGCAACCCCCAACACAAAACTGTTGTGAGCTCCTTCAAAAGTTCTCAGCAAACGACCATCCCGATTCCAGAGTTTGAGAGTACCATCATCGCTGGCAGAAGCCAGCATCGAGCCGTCGGGACTGAAAGTCACCCCAGTCACCCAGCCTGTGTGTCCCGTCAAAGTCTTAATCAGCCTGCCGTTTCTAGTCCAGAGTTTCACAGTCTTATCCTTGCTAGCCGTTGCCAGAACCTCGCTATCGGGGCTAAAACTCACGCTCATCACGCTATCGGCGTGGGCGTCGAGAGTGAACAGCACAGAAGGCGAACACGGGAATAGCGGAGCCGAAGGACAAGGCAGAATATTATTCATGCCATCTTCTGTCAAACTCCAGACTTTCACCGTTTTGTCGTAACTCCCAGAAGCAAGTAGCTGGCCGTCGAGGCTGAAACTGACGCTGGCGACTCTCTGAGTGTGTCCTTCCAAGGTTTCTAGCAAAACTCCCGTGCGACTCCAGAGTTTGATAGTTTTGTCCGTAGAAGCAGAAGCCAGCCTTTGGCCGTCGGGGCTAAAAGTAACGCCTTGCACCCGGTTTTGGTGTCCGTCGAGGGTTTTGAGCGGCACGTCATCGAGTCGCCACAGCCTGATAGTTTTGTCAAAACTTGCCGAAGCCAAGGTTTTGCCTTCCGGGCTAAAACTCACCTGAGTAACTCGATCGGCGTGTCCCTCAAAAGTTCTCAGTAAGCGACTCTCTGGTTTAATGTTGCTAGCATCGGTTGGGCGTTTGTCGCCAACACCAGCAAGATTCCAGAGTTTGACAGTCCCGTCTGCACTTCCCGAAGCAAGTGTTTGACCATCGGGGGAGAAACTGACACCAAATACCCACTTGCTGTGTCCCCGCAAAGTGGTTAGCAGTTCACCTTTTTTAGCTGGTGTTGAATTTTCTGTTGGTGGGTGTTTGAGTGCAGCGATGCTCCAGATTTTTACAGTTTTATCTTCACCCGCACTGGCGATCGTTTCACCATCGGGGGAGAAACTGACGGTGTAAATTTTCGAGGGTTGTTTGTTTTCGCTGTGCCATAAATTAGCGATCAACCGGCCGTCAGAACTCCACAGTTTCACAGTACCGTCATCGCTCGCCACAGCGATTATTTTGCCGTCGCGGCTGAAGCTTAGCCAATTTACGGGAGCAAATTGTTCGATCGTTCGCAGCAGCGTGCCATCGGTTTTCCAAAGTTTGATAGTTTTGTCTGTAGAGCCACTGGCGATCGTTTGACCGTCCGAGCTAAAAGCAACGCTGGTAACGCTATTAGTATGCCCTTTGAAAGTTGCCAGCAAACTGCCGTCATTTTGCCAAATTTTGACAGTTTTATCTAAACTTGCCGAGGCTATGCTTTTGTTGTCGGGACTGAACGCCACACAGGAGACACTGTTAGTGTGGCCTTTGAAAGTTGCCTGCAAACTGCCGTCGCGCCGCCAAAGTTTGACTGTTTTATCTACACTGGAAGAAGCTATTGTTTCGCCGTCTGGACTGAAGCTAAGACCCCAAACTACATCGCCGTGTCCTTCCAAGCGGTTGCGTTCTTTAACTCCATAAACTGCCTGCTGCAGGGCGGCAGAAATCAGAATTTCGGTGTCTTTGAGAGTAGACATTTGTTGGGAGTGTTCGATCTGTTTCCACTTTTTACCAGCTCTCAAACTTTCCATCATGGCGTCAAATTTGTTGTTTGAGAAATAAAGTGCTTCAGAAGCGGCTGTCAGGGTACTGATTTCCGCTCGCTGAGTTTGAGCGACAGCTAGCTGTTTTTGACCCACAGCCCGCCACCAAAAGTTTACGGCGGCGATGGTGGAACTGGTTAGCAGCATGACGCCGATCACTGCTAATCCCAGCAGTTGTTTGAGAAAAGTATTGGCTCGGTAGAGCTGTACTTGACTCATTTTTTTGTCTGCTTCTGCTTTGTGCAGTCTGGCTTCTAAGCCGAATCTTTGGCGGATCGGTCGCACTAAATAGTCGTGTACTAATTGATAGCGGTCTTCGGGCGCTTCCCGTAGCAGAAATAGCAAACCATGACCAACTAAAATGTCTAAAATTAAGTCGAGGTTGTCGGTTTTATTTGGTAGGCTTTCAGGGTCTTTGGCGAACTGTCGCTGTAGGGAAATTCTGTTTCTGCCGATCGCCGATAATTCGGTTTCGCGGGCATCGACTGGCTGCTGACCTGTAACTAACGAGAGTTCGTGTTTGGTTTTTATCAGTCTAACGCCTCTTTCATCTGTCAGAGAAAACAAGATTTTCCAAGCTGCGTCTTCGTTAACTGGTCCACAGTCAGAGATGACTCTTTCGAGCGATCGTTTCACTAATTCCGCTTTGGGATTGTCCCCCAACTGCTGGTATTGTGCTAGACTGGTAATACCTTCTTCTTGCAGTTGCGCTCCTACTACCTGCAATTCGATTGGTCGCACTTCTTGCAGTTCGTCTGCTAAATCTTCTACGAAGGCATCGATCAGTGCCGGCTCTAAATAAAATTCTGCCCGTTCTGTTAAGTGTCCGATGACAGCCCGCGCGTCTTTGATAGAAAAACTCCGCAGTTGGTAGCGGATGCTTTTGTCGAGAATATTATTGTTAATAGCATCAAGATTTGGGAAGCGATCGCAATCTAGTAAGTAGTGCAAATAATCTTCGCGCAAGCACAGAATTATTTTGACATAAGGCAAATTCAAAAACAAACGCAAAAAATTATAAAAAAGTTGTCTTTGTGCCACTGAAGTCGAAACAAAGAAAAACTCTTCAAATTGATCGAAAATCAGCACAGTCAACAAATTATTTGTGGCATTTTCGCGCAACTGCTCTATAATAAAAGAAGAGACTTCCGAGCTGCGAGCAGGAATAACCGAGCAACTTCTTTTGTGGATTTCCTGTAGTCCTTTCGAGATTAATTTACTTTCCTCTTCGGCTTGTTTGTCGTACAGTGCGCTGTTCAAAGCATTTTCTAACTCTACCAACCAGTCGGTGTAAACTTTGACTACTACGGGCAATGTATCGCGCGCGCCCGGAGTAATATTTTTCAAAGCTGGTACTAAGCCGGCATTGACTAGAGAACTTTTCCCGACTCCGCTGGGCCCGTGAATAATAGTTAATTTATGGTCGTCCCTGCTAATTCTTTCTAGCAAGCTATTGATATCTGTTTGCCGCGAGTAAGCTGTCATGGAGGCTGCGATGGCAGCTTGGTTTTGAGCTGAGGGGCCTGAAGGATTGACCGCTTGGCGCTGCTGCTGCAATTGGCTGGCTCCGATAAAAGCTCTAAATCCGTATTGATATTCGATCGAACGCTGGGTTTTTTTAATCCGAAACGCTTTAAGATACTCTCCCTGCTCGAAATAAACCGCTTGCAATTCCGTCAAAATATCGATGTAAAGTCGGGGGTCGTACTTCGGCTCGCTTTGAGATTGAGCCAACTCCAAAGAATGAACCGCGGCTTCCCACTGCCCTAGCTGTCGCAAACTTCTGGCTAAAAGTAAAAGATACGAACTCCTGTCGGATTTGGGATGTTGGATTTTAGATTTGGGTTCGTTACTTAACTCGTTAGAACCCACAATTTCTGGATAATTTCCCTCAAAGCCCAATCTCAAATCTTCAATCAACAATCTCAAATCATTAGGCGTTTGATCCAAAATCGCCAAAGCCAACTCGGCTAGTTGGCGGGCTTGACTCCACCTCGACTCTTGCAGGGCAACTTCAGCCAAAAAGCCGTAATCTTGAGCTAGTTGGCTGGGAGTACCGTAAGTGAAGTGCAACTGCAAAGAATTTTCAGCTAATGCTTGCAACTCTCCCCAAGCTTTCAGGCGCTGCAGCACTTCTCCGAGGTGTGCTGTCACCTCAGCTACCAATTCCGGGCGTGAGGCAAGGGAGAAAGCGTTTCTAGATTTTTCCAGGCTAATCCACGCTTGTTCCCAGTGCTGGCGGTTGGCTACCGGGTTTCTGGCTGCTTGTAAGCGGTGACACAGGGCTATGTGAAACAGCACTATGCCTTCTCTCTCTAAAAATAAAATTTTGGGGACAGGATTCGACAAGGAGGAGAAGGTTTCTGGGTTTTCGGAATGTTCCAAGTTTGCTAGTTCCCAGTTGCCCGTTTTCTGCTGCCAAAATACTAAACTTTCTTGGTAGTGAATTAAGGCAGTTTCGGTTTGGTCGCTGACATAGTAATCTCGACCGAGAACGAATTGCAGGCTGGCTTTGAGGGCGGGTTCTAATTCTTCACCGCGATTTTGTAAATCTCTTAAAGCTAATTCTAGTTCTCGGCGTGGCAAAGAGCCGATCGCCAAATCGAAGGTATTGCCCGGACTCAATGGCGAATAGGAGTGGACATCTGATTGTCGTCGGTTTTGTGGCCGTGAGTTAAAAGTTAGAAAGCGTTCTCCAGGGCTGATTTCGCGATCGAGGTCGCTTTTTTCGCACTGGCTTTCGCAGGTCTCACAATTAGCGATGGTGCTGACGTTGCTACTGGCGAGTTCTTGATTGAGTTCGCCTATTTTAAAGATAGTATCGGCTCGCCTAGCGAGAAAATTAATTAATTCGTCAACGCCCATTTCAAATTTAATTGTGGCTGCGGCCCAACTTTTGAAATCCGGGGCCAGACGAATCATTTTGGTCACGATGTCATCTGTTACCCACAAAATCACTGGGCAGGAAAAATTTTTGCGAAACTCGTCTCGCACTTGATTGGTAGAAGCCATCAGTTCGTCGATCGCTACTACTGTTTCTAAACCA
Organism: Microcoleus sp. w1-18aA5; assembly: GCF_036701705.1. NCBI lineage: Bacteria > Bacillati > Cyanobacteriota > Cyanophyceae > Oscillatoriales > Microcoleaceae > Microcoleus > Microcoleus sp. w1-18aA5. Next base: position 60,592 of record NZ_JAUPTE010000011.1, read on the forward strand.
AATACCATCAAAGCCGAGGCAGAAACCACAGACGAGTACCCCTCTTGGAAAGTGCTTGCCTGCAGAGTAGTGTAAAGGGTTTTGACTGAAGCTGGCAGGACGATATCTTGAATTGGAACTGGGGACACTTCTCGCAGCCGCTGCGCTATTTGCTGGCGCAACTGCTTGTAGTTGCAGCGCACCAAAATTAGCGAGAATTGGTGTTGAGACATTGTGATTGACCTGACCAGAGTTTTGAGCGATCGCTCGTTGTAGTTGGCAGTTTCTTGTACCTTAATTAGATCGGTCATGCGTGCACCTCTTTTGCATTAATCAATTACCTAACGCTCGCCAATCGTGACTGAAAGCGTATCTACTTAGACAGCGCCGTCTCTGTCTGACGCCTTATCTCTGTATAAATACGTAGTTTTTCCTACTTGTTCTATCAATACTTACATAGTTATTAGATCCAATGTAAAGATATCATACCTCTCAATCTCAGAGAATGCTAGACTTCCCAATAAAATTTTAAGGTTATCTTAGATATTTTTATTCAGCTATACATAAAAGACTACAGATCATAAATAGCCAACTGCTAAGTTCACGATCATACCGACGGCTAGCTATTAGTAAACAACTCCGATATATCTGTAGCAGGCATTTAACACAACCGCAAAAAAGAATGTCGTCCGGGATGGGATTATGTGAAATTAAGAGCAACAGGTAAAAACAGAAATAGGGGGTATGACATTGCAGATATGAGAGTTGAGAGTGGGGAAAGTCCTTAGTGGTGGCAAAGTTGTACACGACAATAACATTCACCGCCTATAGCCAGCATTCAACAGAAATCAGCCAGTGGCAAAAACCGCTGACTGATGTCTTTATTAAATTGTAAGATTTCGGAGTTGTGAGCGATGAATTTTCAGTTAAATACTTTCTAATTTCCTGGTGATTAAGGGTTCTTAGAGTCACGAAGCTATCTCAAAAATCCCAACTATTTTGCTTCAGTGCGCTGCAGCCACTCCTTATATTTTCTGGTTTCTGCTAGGGCTGGATTAATCCCAAACCAACGACCTTCTTGATCGCGGTATTCAAAGACAAACATACTTCGCAACAAGATTTGAGACTCTTCTTCGCCAGTTACACTTTGTCGCTTGACGACTTGAAACAGCAATTCCCATTCCAGGTCATTGATGGCTCCCAAAAGGTCATCGCGATATTCTTGAATGACGCTTTCGAGGCATTCGCGAGAGAAGGGAGGGTCTTCGTGCTGCAAACAGCTATACAAAAGCATCAGTAGATTGCGAACGTGACCGCCACTAATCCGACAAAGCCGATCTAAAGTTTCGGGAGAGTCAAACACCTGGGAAATCAAATCAATGCGTTGATCGGGAGCAACTTTCGGGAAAGCTCTAGCTAATACTAGCTGCCGCAGCAGTGCCATTCCTTCGAGGTGGTCTTCGCCCGATCGCACTTGCACTGGTACCATCGGCATCACCTTGGGCTTGACTCCAAATCGACTGGCGAGGCGGCCGAAGTCGTTGGAAAAAATCAAAGTGAGGGGAATCGTGTAGACGACATGGCAATTAAGTTTTTTCAACTGTTCGCCGCGGTCTAAAAACAAGTATTCTGGCTGGGTGCGTCCGCTGGGTTTGAGGGAGGCGTCGAGGCGATCGAGGTTGTCAACGATGACTGCGAGCCCTTTTTTGCCTTGCTGCTTGAGTTCGGCGTTAGCTTTGTCGAGGAGTTCTTCGTTGATCGACTGCAAAATGCTGTTGGTGCGGGGTTCGAGATATTGCCTAAGTTGCGATCGCAGTTTGGGAGAGTCTTTAGTTTTAGCAGTAACTCTAGCAATGCCTACAGATAACTCGGCTTCCGCTGACAAATCTATGGGAGTCTGCAAAAATTCTGCCACTTCTGCAAACAGATTGGTGAAATAGCTCGGTCTGAGTTTGATTTTAGCCGATTCCATAGTTTCGCTGACTTGGCGCGCAATGCTCAGCAAAATATCGCTGATGTCTACATCACCCATGTCTAAGTCTTGGGAAGACTCGAAGTAGACGACGCAAAAACCCTCTTGCTCTAACTCAGCTTTCAGCCGAAACAATTCCGTAGATTTGCCACAGCCGATATGTCCTGTAAATAGCTGACAGGTTGGCTCGTTGGGGGAGATGCGGGTAATGGTTCGCTGTAAAGATTCAATGATTTTGCCGCCACGCACGGAACCAAAATCAATGTAGTATTGATAATCCCCTGGGTCTCCCGCAACAAGGGTCTTGCTGGGGTTGCAGGCTTTATAGAATCTGTCTAATTCGAGTGCGATCACAATGGAAGCCGAATAAAAGTTAAAAAAGTTAATCGAAAGTCTAAACTTTCTTTAGTTGAGTTTAGTTTGATTTGTAACCTTTTGCCCTGTGGGGTAATGCCCTAAATACCCAAAGAACCTTGATCTAGTAAGGGGTTTTCCCGGCGCTGGAATTGAGAATTTTTAATTAATAATTTTTTATTACTGAGCGGGATCAGTGATATTACTGATATCAACAGGAGTATGGGTAAATTTGCGGGGATCTGGTTAAATGGTAGGGGAAAACAGGGTTCAAGAGAAAGAGATTAAACAGTTTTGAATTTGTGCTAATCCTTAATTCCTATATTGTCAAGACGTAGATGGCTAGTTTTGGAGCGGTTTCTCAAACAGAGTTAGGGCGCAGGCGCCAAAAGTTGCGGCAGCAGAGGCGCGCTCGATTGGCGGCTGTTGTGTGGCAAATGCTAGCAGCGAGCGCAATCGCTGGAGGTTTGCTGTGGTGGATTGCTCAGCCGGCTTGGTTGATTGCCCGATCGGAACAAGTGAAGGTGGAGGGCAATCAGTGGCTGTCGGATAAGGCGGTGCGGTCTTTGGTGCCGCTGTCTTACCCGCAGTCGCTGTGGGGGATTCAACCGCAGGCCCTGGCCGAAAAGCTGGAGTCAACGGGGCCCATAGCCCAAGCGAAGGTGACTCGTAACTTGTTTCCGCCAAGTTTGACTATAGAAGTGGCAGAACGCCTGCCAGTGGCGGTGGCCCAGCCGAATACGGTGTTGAGATCGAACAGTGACAAGGAAAAAGTGGGGTGGCTGGACGCTCGCGGAGGTTGGATGCCGTCGGATAGTTATACTGCTGCACGATCGCAGAATAGTTCGATCGGGCCCGGCAGCATTCCGGGAACGCAGCCTCAGCGTTCTTTGCCCACTTTAAAAGTCATTGGGCCTTTGGAACAGTATCGCGCCTCTTGGCCGAAGTTTTACCAAGGACTCAGCGGCTTGACGGTGAAAGTGTTTGAGATTAATTGGCAAAACCCGAACAACTTGATCTTGAAAACAGAGATCGGTACCGTACACTTAGGGCCTTACAGTTCCAGGACTGCGGAGCAACTTAAGGTTTTAGACCGAATGCGACAATTGCCAAAACAGCTAGATTCAAGCAAAATAGCCTACATTGACTTAAAAAATCCTGCTTCGCCGATCGTCCATTTGCCCGAACTACCCGGCAGTTTGGAGAGTTCAACTCCGGCACCCACTCGCGCCCGAAATTGATCCTCTGTCAACAAAAGGTAGAAGGCATCGATCGGACGGCAGAATTTTTAGCCATCAGGATCAATACGCAGCACTGGAAATAAGGACTGTTTTTTGATATCGAGTCGGGAAAAAAAATCTAATTTTTCTTTCCATCCCGATGCCTCTGAGGCTAGTATCCATTTTTTTTCCTTCTGCCTTGCTTACAACTGCCTTAATCCGGTCAAGTACCTGGATGGCGTCAAGCGAGGTCTGGGCTAGCGAGGTCTGCCAAATCCGAGATTGCTAACATTAAGCATCGACCAGTGTTAGTTTTTCGCGCAACTTAGCCTATAGTTGATTGTGAATTGGCGTTTAGTTAAAAAGCTGTAATCTACTATCCCCGACTCTAATGAAGCTTAATAATAGACAGGGGTCTGACCAAGACAGTCCCCCTTCGGAAGAAGTAAAAAATTTTCCGGTGGCTGCAGATTCCGCCAATCCCTTTAGACGCAAGTCTGGTTATGTAAATGTAGATAGTATTGATATCGATCCTATGGTCAATCCCAAAGACATAATGCCCAGCAGTGCCGCCAAAATCAAAGTAATTGGCGTCGGCGGCGGTGGGGGCAACGCCGTTAACCGGATGATTGCTAGCGAGGTTTCTGGTGTCGAGTTTTGGTGCGTGAATACAGATTCCCAAGCTCTGGTTCTCTCAAATGCTCCGAAACGCTTGCAAGTCGGACAGAAGTTGACGCGCGGTTTGGGGGCAGGGGGCAATCCGGCGATCGGTCAAAAGGCTGCGGAGGAATCTCGCGACGAGGTTGCTAATGCTCTGAATCATGCGGATTTGGTATTTATCACAGCCGGCATGGGCGGCGGTACCGGCACGGGCGCGGCTCCGATCGTGGCTGAGGTCGCTAAGGAAATGGGCGCCTTGACTGTAGGGATAGTGACGCGGCCTTTCACGTTTGAGGGACGGCGGCGCACCAGCCAAGCTGAGGAAGGAATTGCGGCTTTGCAAACTCGGGTGGATACGCTGATCGTGATTCCTAACGACAAGCTGCTGTCTGTGATTTCCGAACAAATGCCGGTACAAGAGGCTTTTCGAGTTGCTGACGATATCCTGCGCCAAGGGGTTCAGGGTATTTCTGACATTATTACTATTCCCGGTTTAGTGAATGTTGACTTTGCTGACGTGCGGGCAGTAATGGCAGATGCGGGTTCGGCTTTGATGGGCATCGGCGTGGGTTCTGGCAAGTCGCGGGCTAGGGAGGCTGCGATGCAGGCTATTTCTTCGCCTCTGCTGGAAGCTTCGTCTATTGAGGGCGCTAGAGGTGTGGTGTTTAACATCACTGGCGGTACTGACATGACGCTGCACGAAGTGAATGCGGCGGCTGAGACGATTTACGAGGTTGTCGATCCGAATGCCAATATTATTTTTGGAGCGGTAATTGACGAGCGGCTTCAGGGCGAAATTAAGATTACTGTGATCGCTACTGGTTTTTCGGGGGAAGTTCCTTCGCCTCCGACTCCGGGGCGGACGCAAAATGTTAATGCTCCTTGGCGGGCTGCAACTGTGCCGACGACTCCTGCTCAACAGACGCCCGATCCGAAAGCGAAACCGCCGCAGGATTTGGGATTGGATATTCCTGAGTTTTTGCGTAACCGTCGCCCGCCAAGATGATTTTAGATTTTAGATTTTAGATTTTGGATTTTGGATTTTGGGTTGAATCTCCAATCTCCAATCTCCAATCTAAAAAATCGAAAATCTCCAGTCGAAAATCCCCAATCGAAAATCTAAAATCTAAAATCCAAAATCTCCAAGGTTTGGCCTGGTTCGGGTTCGAGGAGTTGGGTGGAGAGGCCGGATTTTGCTAGTAAATCGCGAAATTCGGGAATGCTGCCGATCGATCGCACTAACATTGGTAAAATGCCTGTGGCTCGGATGTCTCCCGCCGCTGTAGGCAGAAAAAACCGAGGTTTCAGTGTTTGGGCGAGGCTGATGGCTTCCGAAGGCCCGATGATGACTTGTCCGAGGAATGGGAATATTTGACCGATGACTGGGGCGATGGCTACGTCTACTGTGTCTATTTTCTGTTTGACTTTTTCTAATGGTGGCAGGTGCGGTTCGTAATAAAGTGTCTCGCCGCTGCTTAAATCTTTGAGCAAGTAGCCGTTTTCTTCTTGTCCGGGCCCAATTTCGGCTCCGGGTACGGCGGTTATTTGTAACTTTTCTTTAAAATTCAAGTCTTGCCAATTTGCTAAAGATGTGATATTGGTGTAGCCTAAACTGCTGAGGACTTTGGCGGCGGTGGGTGAGGCGATCGCGGGAATTGTACGATCGAGCAATTCGAGTGTTGGCCTGTGGCAGTGGTCGTCTAATCCTTGGGAAATTAGGATGAGGTCGATCGGCGGTAAGGTGCTGGGAGTGAAGGCGACGGGGGTGTTGTGGTAGGCGGTGAACAGCCAGGGTTGACCGTAAAATACGAGCGGATCGACCAGCCAGGGATCGACGAGGATGGTTTGGCCACAGATGTGGAAAATCCAAGAGTTGAGGTCGATTCGGGTGATTTTCACAGTTGTTTGCAATAATTCTTTACATTGGTTTTAATCATAGCTAATTTTGTTTGGAGAATTTTAACCGCAGATGAGGGCGGATGAGCGCTGATGAACGCGGATAAGATGGGATTTTGTAACCGCAGATGTGGACGGATGAGCGCTGATGAACGCGGATAAGATGGGATTTTGTAACCGCAGATGTGGGCGGATGAGCGCTGATGAACGCGGATAAGATGGGATTTATCTGCGTTTGTTTGCGTTTATCTGCGGTTGCAAAAAAGATGATTAAATCGAAGATTCCTGTGGCTTTGACTGTGGCTGGTTCGGATAGTGGCGGCGGGGCGGGAATTCAGGCGGATTTGCGGACTTTTGCGTTTCACTGCGTGCACGGTACGAGTGCTTTGACTTGCGTGACGGCTCAAAATACTTTGGGGGTGATGCGGGTGGATGCTTTGTCTGCTGAGGCTGTGGCGGCTCAAATTGAGGCGGTGGTTGGGGATATTGGGGTGGATGCTGTGAAAACTGGGATGCTGCTAAATCGGGAAATTATGGCGGCTGTGGCTTCACAGGTTGAGACTTTGGGAATAGGGAATTTGGTTGTCGATCCGGTGATGGTTTCACGATCGGGCGATCGATTGATTGATGAGGGGGCGATCGCCTTTTTGCGGGATATTTTGATTCCAATGGCTGCTGTCGTGACTCCGAATCGGTTTGAGGCTCAAATTTTGAGCGGTTTAGAGATTGTTTCTCTAGACGATATGCGATCGGCAGCGCAGCAGATTTATCGTTTGGGTGCGAAAGCTGTTTTGGTGAAGGGCGGCGGGATGGCGGGAGATTTGCGGGGAATTGATGTTTGGTTTGATGGTACGCGGTTGGAGACTTTGCAGGTTGAGACTGTTGATACTGGGAATACTCACGGGACTGGTTGTACTTTGAGTGCTGCGATCGCCGCTAATTTAGCTTTGGGGAAAGATTTGTTTACAGCGGTAACATTGGCTAAGGATTATGTGACTAATGCTCTCAAATATGCTTTGGATATTGGGGAAGGCCAAGGCCCAGTAGGTCATTTTTTCCCGCTTTTAGTGAAATAAGAAGTCATTGATTATTGGTTATTTATTTGTTGCTAGCTTGGGCCTGCTAATAACAACTGTCAACTGTCAACTGTCAACTGTCAACAATTAGTTAATTTCTTAATTTTTCAGGCGATAAAGCGATCGCCACCAAGTCTTCGATTTTCTTAATATTCGGATCGCCCGCCAAATAACCAATCCCTCGGTGCAAGTGCAGGCGAAACTGTTTGGCTAGAGTTTCTTTTTCTGTGCCTAAATTGTCTTGATAACAGCGCTGCTTGAGGGCCATTATTAGGATATCGGCCATGTCGCCGCCGAAGACATCCCAGCTTAATTCGACGTTGCTGTCGCTGGGAATTGGTACTGGGGATGGGATGCTGGGCTCGGCGAGCGATCGGCAAAATCCCCACCTGCATAGAATATTCCACTGATCGATTTTGGTCGATCGTTTCAGTTTTGATAGTTGGTCTTTGCCTGTTTGGGAGAGGCGGATGCGATCGACTGGTGGTTCCATAGGTTGATGATTTGTTACCGCAGATGAGGGCAGATGAACACGGATTAACGCAGATGATAGCATGAGATTGGGGCTGCGGTTTAGAAGTTGTGGACTATTCGTTTAATTTCTACTTTGGGGTTGCCGAAATTAATTAGCAAGCAGATGGTTATTTTTGTAGCTTTTATGACATTGAGACACTGTGCTGTTTCTCTTTCACCCAGTGATTTGATAGCTTTGAGTTCTACAAGCACGGCTCTTTCCACTAACACATCTGGCACAAACTTCCCAACAATTATATCTTCGTAATGGACATAAACTGTAAACTGAGGTTCAACCAACATTCCTGTTTTCCGCAGTTCATAAACCAAAGCATTCTCATAAACTTTCTCTAAAAATCCGTAACCCAACCTATTCCCAACCTTAAAAGCACACCCAATAATTTTTTCCGTAATCTCATTAAGTTCCAATCTGCGTTCATCCGTGTTCATCTGCCCTCATCTGCGGTTCCAAAAATCCCACATCCAAAACTCTACCAAAAATCACCTTCTGCTACAATGTAAAATCAAATCTGCGTTCATCAGCGCTCATCTGCCATCATCTGCGGTTCATTAACAAATTTTTACACGGCGCGGGCTTGATTAAATCGGCGGTTTTTGGTATTGTATTTCTAGTAGGATTTATCCTATATAATCGGATACTAGCAAAAATAAAATTTTCACAACCATCCCATTATTATATACATAATACCGCAACTCCCCAGCAAAGTCAAGGGAGTTGTGGCTATTTTTTAGGGCGAATTTTTATTCCCAGAAGTAACCTTTTTCGACGGTGGTTTGGTGTTTGGCGGAGTCGTATTTGAGGAGGTAGCTGTGGGCGATCGCCTCTAATTCTTGGAGTTTTTCGTATTCTACTTTTCTAATTTCCGTGTCGGTAGAAAGCAGGATGACTTGGTGGCTGGCCGAGGGGAAATAGCGTTCCACTAGGTTGTTTCTGTGGGAGGAGTCAAGGCGGCCCAAGGGAGTGTCGATTGCCACTGGCAATTGTCTCCCGGATACTCTAGCCAATCCCCACAAAAAGGCGATCGCCAGCAATTGTTTTTCCCCGGCTGAAAGTCGGTGTTTGGGTACCGGTTTGCCTTCTGGATCGTAAATCGAAAGGCTGAAGCTTTGAGTGTCGATCGCAACTCTGTGCACGAGGTCGGTTTTGTGCAACAGGTAGCGGAAACAGTCGGTAATTTCTATTTCGAGTTTATTGAGTTTTTTGAGGGTGAGTTTTTCTTTAAAGAGTTTCAGAGTAGCTTGGGCTTTAGCGATCGAAGCGATGACGTGTTGGCTGTTTCTGATGGTGATGTATTCGCTGCTGTAGTTTTCTAGTTCTTTTTGGTTTTTGGCTAATTCTCTCTCTAATTCATCGACGCGGCGGTTGGCTGATTCCAAGGCTGCGGCTGCGATAGCGACTGATTTTTGGGCTTTCCTGACTTCTTCTTCTAGTTTTTCGTAGGCTTCGGGCGAAGCGGCGGCTGCGAGTTGTCTGTCTGTAAAGTCGATTTCTGCTTCGATGCTTTTGATTTCTTCTATTTGATCGCGGGCTAGAATTTGCTGGGCTTTGATTTGGTAGCTAAGGAGGTTTTCTAGTTGCTGGATGCTGTTGTTATCGGCGTTCATCCAGGGAGGAACGTTTGTTCCGGCTTGCTGTTCGAGTTCTTGGTTTTCTTGGCGGATGAAGTCTTGAATTTTATCTAGCTGTTGGGGATTTAAGGAGATTTCCGCAATATAGTTGAGAAGGCGATCGCTTCTTTGTTTGATAACATTTTGGGCAATCTTTGCTTGCTGCTGGCTGGCTTCTGTTTCTGCTTGAATTTTTGCTTCACTTAGCAATGGCGAAATTAAGGCTAGTGGTAGCGTATTTGATGCCAATTCCATCATGGCTTGACGGGTTTTGTCTGCCTGATTTCTGTAGTCATTTAGCTTGCTGTCTAGCTGACTGCGATCGGCGGCAATCTTCCCGCCTTCATAGATAAATTTTTCTGATGCTTGTTGCTGATTTTTTTGAGCTTTATCTAACTCGTTTTTAAAGCTGGCTTGTTCTTGCTTAGCTAACTCTATTTCATCAGTAATTTTCTTAAAAGTTTGTTCAATTTTTTCTAAAGCAGCCAAGTCTTTTTTGCCAGCAATTTCTTTCCGCTTGCGGCCGGCCAATATTTCTAAATCGACGGCGAGGCGTTCTGCTAATTCTAAACCTAAAAGAGATTTAATCGCCCCGACGACGAACTCCGGCGGTGTTTCGAGTTCGGCGAGTTCTTTTACTTGTTCGCCGTCAAATAAAAATAGGTTGGATATTCCGACGGGTAAAAGGGTTTCGATGTATTCGTCCCAAGTGTTAGTAATTGCTTTGTCCGACCACCAATCACTGACTATCTCGCTGTATATAAGAATGCTTAGGTTGTCTTTGATATCTAATTTTTTCCAGTATCTAACTATTTTGAATTGAGTTAATTTGTCGTCTTGGACTTGTTCAAATGTTAGTTCGACGCGGGTATCTTCTAATGGGGGAGTGTGGCGGTTGACGCATTGATTGAGAAAGTCGCTGTAGCTTAAATTGCCTCTGGTGGAACATTGGGCGCGGCCACCGTAGAGGGCGAGGCGAATGGCGTCCATGAGGGTGGTTTTGCCGCCGCCATTCATGCCGCCAAATAAAATGACTGGGCAGGGATTTCCGTCTTTTTCGGGGCGGAGATTGATGGTTTGGGTGCCTGCATAGGGGCCGAAGTTTTTGAGGACGAGTTCGAGGAATTGCATTGTAGATGTATATGTTGTTGGTTGGTGGGGGGGGGTGGTTAGTGGCGGATTTGGTAGCGGATTTAGCGGATGGGTGGTTGGTGGGGGGGTGGTTAGTGGCGGATTTGGTAGCGGATTTAGCGGATGGGTGGTTGGTTGGGCGGCGGTTAGTGGCGGATTTGGTAGCGGATTTAGCGGATGGGTGGTTGGTTGGGCGGCGGTTAGTGGCAGATTTGGTGATCTCCCACTAATGATCCGTTACATCCGTTACATCCGTTACAAAATCCGCTGCTAACCGCCCCCCTCCCTTGCTACCAATCAATTACATTGGTTGAATCTTCCTCTTCGTTTTGGGACTGAATGTTGGGAGGTAATGGGAGTTCGTCATCTGTTTCTTCATAGGTTCCTGCACTTCCTCTCGTCCAACCTCTGCCATTTGTTTTCGGCCGCCACAAGTATGGTTGAATGTGTTGTTGCCAACCTTGTACAGATTTTGGTGGGAGAATGCGGTGATATTCTAATTTACTGCTTCCAAAGTTTATAAATAAACCTACTTGTGCTCCTGTAGCTGCTAAGTAAGCTATTATTTGAGCTTTATCTTTATCGGTCATTGGATAATTCACGGCTTTATCTTCTACTACAATACATTCATTCACCCAATGGTCTAGATAGAGAATTCCCATCCAAACTTGACCGTCATAAATTTGTCGGGGATATTCCATTTCTGTTGTAATACTGGATTTCAGCATTTCTGCATCAAATGCTCTTTGGTAATGTTTTTCTCTTAAACCTTTTTGTGTCCTCCGGTGTACTCTCATTGCACAGCCGATGATGCTGTATGTAAGATCCTGATGGGGAATATTAGGGTCAAGCATGGTCGTAAAAATTTTGTAATTTCAACGATGATGGTTGGGTAATAATGAGGTTAGTTGACAGCCTATTGTATTCGATCGCTCGGCGGGGTGGCTGTCAACAAGTTCGGGTTTAACCGCAGGCTAGCGCGTGCTAATCGCTAGGTTTTTCCTCTCCTGAATTTGGCGGTGAAAATTTAATATCCGCCCAAGATAGCTGCCTGCTTTGATTGCTGTTGCTTTCGAGCTCTTCTTTAAGTTTGGCAATATCAACGGTATCGTTTTTGGCGGAACTGTTGGTTTGGGCGATCGCATCTTTGAATTGCTGAATGTTTTCCGTCGGATTTGCTTTAATATCTTCCACCGCTTTTTTTAAATTGCGTTGATAGTGGGCGTTGCCAATCGCTTCTTCCTTCGATCGCGAACTGGTTTCAAAGCATTTGTCCAAATCGGCGTAAATACCTGTACGGCGGGGCTTCGTGTAGTATTGGCGTTCTGTATCAAGGAGTTTTGCCATCAATTCGAGGTGCATTTTGTCCTCGCTGCAAATCTCTTCGATCGCAGTCCATTCATCGCTACCGAGGAGTTTTCTTTCGGCGGCGGGACGGGAATCTTCAAAACGTTCGCCCGTGACTTCTTCGTAAATCCGGGGCAAACTGTCGTCAAATTCGTGCTTTTGTTCCAGCCAAATTCGGCGGATTTCGCTAAGTTCTTCTGGGGTAATTAAGGTGATATCGCGCATTTCTAGGGGTGCGGTTTTGCGGATTTGGGTTTGTGCTTCCAAGAGTCGTCTGAGCCAGTGTTCTCGCCAGAATTTGGTGTAGGGCCCTGGGATGGGTTCGACGGAGGTTGTGTCGTCGCCCATGTTGCGTTCAAACAGTTCTACTCTACCGTAGATGCGGCGGAAGTCTCTTTTATCGTGATCGTTTTTAATGTCTAATTCGTTGCGAATATCAAGGAGAGGCTGCATCCATTCTTTTTCCTCATCGTTTTGAATCATTGCCTCCATAGATTTATCTTTGTCAACCATTGTACACACCCAGCACCCAAAGCGAGAATCGCCACAGCTAGGAGTAGAAGTATCAACAACTAAAGGACACTCATTGTCTGCGGTTGCACCCCGATACATGGCAAATAAATCTTTATTGTTATTTCCCCAAGGATTGTCCCACTGCATTAGATACAGCCAAACTTCATCATCACGCCAATTCTCAATAGGGGTATAAATTAAAGAGTTAGGTAAGCGACCATTAGGACTGAGGCGATCGCGCAATCTACCTGCTTCATACTTTTTCATTGTTGCTGCACGTTTGCTGCTTTCAGCCTTGCGAGTACCCAAAACAACAATAGTTTCACCATGTACTCGAACTAAATCTCGGATAAATTGATTGACCGGCTGAATTTTCATCCTATCTGTACACCACCGAAATCCATTGCGAGGCGCTGGATAGCCTTTACCAATTAAGCATACCCAGAATGTTTCTTTCACCTCTGGATGAAGCAGATGCGGAGAAACAGGCATTTTTTGCTCTTGAGCAAGTATCTTGAGCTTAGCTAAAGATTTACGTACCCAATTTGAAATAATCGGATTTTCCGCGAAAGTATCCGTTGTAATTACATGGATAGTTTTTGTGCGTTTCTCGATCGGAAGTGCTGCGATTGCGTTCCAGATAAGCTGCAATACTGCGGTGCTATCTTTCCCGCCACTCCAACCGATTAACCAAGGTATAGCGTCTGAGCAGTATAATTCTTGAATTTCTTTAGTTAGCTCTTTTATCTCATCGAGTAACTCCTTAACAGTTCGCGGCGCAAATAATGACATCTGCTGAATTTCTATCACGTTTTAAAACCCCTATCTTGCTAATTTTTAAGTTTTATGATACAATCTGCTTGTTGGCTAGCATACTGATCCATGTGTCTTTGTTATTGGCCTTTTTGCACAATAGCATCCCTGATTCACGTACCATCAAAAAAGTTATAATAATTAAATAAGCTTTTACCCCCATTATGTCTGAAAACAACTACCCAGAGACTGATTCGAGCCAGAAACTGGAGGAGGTTCTAGAGCCTTACTTTGCCAAGTACCACCGTCAGAAGTGCTATCCAGGGCTAATTTTCCAGCAGGGGAAGCGGAAGATGGTGCAAATAAATATCCCGGCTGATGACTTGCCTACTCTCCTCCAGGCCAAACCCTCAACTGGCAACGATCCTGATTCTGGTAAAAACCGCCCAGAGATAAAGGGTCATGCTGAGGAAGTAAAACAATATATTCTTAAACGTGCTAGAAACGATCAACCCTGGATTTTGGGGACACTGACAGCAAATGTCGATCCAGAAAAGATTGACATTATAGAACTAGGTCGGGGGATTTGTCTAGTAGTTATTCATCGTGGTGTTAAGTTAGATATTACCGATGGGCAGCATCGCAAGCGCGCTATTCACGAGTTAATTGAAAGTGCTGACGGCGAGTTAATAGGTGATAATGATTTCCCTATTACGTTGGTTTTAGAGGAAGACTTTAACCAGTGTCAGGCGGATTTTCGAGATATGGCGCAGACAAGACAACTTGATAAATCCTTACTTTTGTCATTCGGTGAGTTTGAAGGTAGGGTTGGTATTACCAAAAACTTACTTGAAAAAGTTTTAATGTTTCATGGAAAAACCGATAAAATTAAAACTAATCCCGACAGTAAAAGGAAACTTATATACACAACTAATTTTATAGCTAAATTGGTGAGTTGTGCGTTTACTGACGGCCCAATTGATGAACTCCAAGATTATGACGTTGCTGAATCCTCAAGGATTCTGGCTAGATGTCTTAACAATTTCTTTTCCGAATGTAGTCAGAGTAGACATATTTGTGAAACCAAGGTTGAAGATTTGACAGTTGAAGATGTGAATCATTTTAAGGAATACTGTATCTTAGGTAGAAGTGTAGGGCTAGAAGTTTTAGGTCGGTTGCTATACTATACCTATGACACAGATAGCAGCCAAGATTTTGATCCTGAAAAAGTATCGGAAGTGGCACAACTGGATTGGTCTAGACAAAGCCGTATTTGGGAGGGAAATGTTGTTTTATCTAACTCCAACCCTAATAATCCAAGAGCCTCCTATAAAATAACAGCAAGTGCTAGTGCTGTAAAAATGGCGGTCGAGGCAGCAAAAGCCGAGTTAGGATGGATTTAACTAATATTATCGGCGTTCATCTGCGTGCATCTGCGGTTCTCAAATCCATTCCATCCGCAAACTAAATATGTCCTACAGCGACTTCAAAACGATCGACCAAGCCGTCTCAACCCTGGATCTAACCGTTGAAGACATTCCCCACTTATTCAGCCAAATTACCCCGATCGCACCTTCAGAACGCCTCAAAGAAACTCTAGACGAAGCTTTAGACTTAGCCTCAAGTATCAGCACCGAAAAAGCTCGATCGGAATTAATCATTACCCCCATTTTACTCGAAATACGGCGCACTTTCAACAACAAAATTGGCTACTTTTCCGGCAACACATTTAACGTAGAAGAGAGCAAAGGATTAACCGGGGCTTGTGACTTTCTCCTCAGTGCGTCGAGCAATCAATCATTAGTTACAGCCCCAGTCTTGACATTAGTGGAAGCCAAAGACAACGATATTAGAATAGGATTGGGACAGTGTGCGGCTCAGATGGCAGCAGCTCAAATATTTAATGCCCGCAAAGGGCAAGAACAATCTGGGATTTATGGAGCAGTTTCAACAGGTACAAACTGGAAATTCCTAATTCTAGAAAATCAGTTGTTAAAAATTGATTTGACTGAATATTTCATTACTCAGCTAGACCAAATTTTGGGCATTCTTGCAGAACCATTCAGACGCTATTTTAATTAGCCTAGTTTTTGGAGGCATTTGGGCGCTGCTGTGCTGTATCTGCGGTTTCCAAACCCAACCGATTTTTCAAATAATCAGTCATCCAACTAACACTAGCCCTCGACTTAGAAATCCCCCCTTTCAACAAAATACCCCCCTCCCAATCAGGATTAGAAATCGACCAATCAACCTGCTGCAAAAGGCTCAAACGTTCCTCCCAACTCTCAGGAAAAACCGATCGCAAAGCCGCCCCAACTTCGCCCAAACTCTCAAGCACAACACTGTGACAGTGTACGCAATCCCGGCGCATTTCCCCCGCCGCAACTTGCTTGTGCAGAACTAATTGCCAATCTGGAATAAAACTGCAAACCGCATTCCAATAACTAACCGCTAGTTGTATTTTTTGAGCAAGTTCTTCCTCTTTCTGTTCTTTTTTGGTGCGAGAACCAGAGAGTTTTGCCTGTTCGCTGCCGTGAATATTAGACAGCCAAGCCACGATCGCACGATCGATCGCACTCAGCGTAAACAATTTGTGCGATCGCCCGTTCAAACTCCCCCTCTCCATCTCAGTCAAACACCGGAAAACCTCAACCTGCTTAACAACAGCCTTCACCACGAAAGCGCGATCGTCCCGGTGGTTGTAAAGTAGACTGAGTGACGCCTCCAAAGGAACTTGAAAATTATTCAAATCAGCAAACATCTGCTGCGATTTTTCCAACCCAATATCGAGAAACAAAATCAGCGCCACCGTCTCATATCCCAACTGCGGATTTTCCCTCAAAGCCATCTCAAAAGCCGCCCGGCGATGCTGTCCGTCATTAATAGTAAACTTAGCATCCATCGGCACTCGCAGGCGACCGATTTTCCGTTCTTCGGCCTCATTTCCCACTGCTTCAAAAGTAATATCCGCATCAATCGAAGCAGCAATTGCCCCACAAGTATAATTTGTAGGATTCTTAACAAAATAATCAGCAATTTCGGGAATCCTAGCTTTGTTAAGCGCCCGTTTCGCCCGCATAGACGGCGGCAAATCTTCAGATTCAAAGGGAAACAATTTCGGCAAAAAACGCACCGGACACATCGACACGTAATATTCGCGGCCCGCTTGAATGCCCCGAATTACCGGCAAAATGTATTCAAAGGAAGGAGTAGACATATTTTAGAATGGGGCATTGGGAATGGGGAATGGGGAATGGGGCATTGGGAATGGGGAATGGGGCATGGGGCATGGGGCATGGGGCATTGGGCATTAATAGCTATTGACTTTTAGCAAAGTTTATGGTAATAAGGTCGGCTAGTAGGGCATAAATTAAGTATTTCACAAGGTTTTTTTAAAAACAAGTGTTGACATAAACTTTAATATATGATATTTTTTGAAAAAAATAGCCTAATTATATAAAAACCGCCGATGAACACCAACCCAGCGGATGACCTCGCTAGCAAAATTTTAGAAAAAGAAAATAGCGACAGACAGGAAATCGCACTTTTATTAGATAATTATTTAGGAAAGGACGATCGCATTTTCGTACAAAAAACCCAGATGGGAAACAGCGAAGCATACATCGGTTCAGTCACCCTAGAATGGTTAGACTCTCGCGTCCGTTTCGCCTCGCAAATGCCGCTTTTCCGCCAAAAATTTGACCTCCAAACCAACAACATCGTCCGCGACGACGAAACCATTGACGAAATTATCCAGCGTCCCTTAGATTGGTCGCGGCAAGCCACCTTAACTCAATATTTAACCGCCCGAAAATCGCACAAATTCCCCGCAGTTTTAGTAGTCGTCAGTCCCCCGTGGGTAGACAATCCTTTAGCCGAGGAATGGGATAAAAATGGCGTAGCAACCAAATCCGCGACTGAATTTATATCCTTTGATAAAAACGAGAACTTAGGGCTTTTGAATGTCTCTCAAAAAGTCTCAATTTTTGCCTTAGACGGCCAGCATCGGCTGATGGGAGTTCAAGGTTTAATGAGTTTAATTAAAACCGGAATCCTGCAAAGATACAACAAAAATAAAAAACCTGTCGGCGCTGCAATTACTCTGGAAGATTTAGCAGAAGAGTATCAAATCGACCCCGAAACAGTGTATAAATTAGCTCACGAAAAAATCGGGATTGAGTTTATCCCGGCGGCGGTAGTGGGGGAAACGCGACAGCAAGCACAACGGCGCGTGCGATCGATCTTTGTGCACGTTAACCTCATGGCGGTAACGCTGAGTCAGGGCCAGCTAGCATTATTGAACGAGGACAACGGATTTGCGATTTGCGCCCGCAAAATTGCCGTCACCCATCCCTTATTAAAAGAACAAGAAGACAGAAACCCCCGCGTCAATTGGGACAGCGCCACAGTCGCAGCCAAATCAACTGTGTTAACTACATTGCAAGCGCTGCAAGATATGTCCGAACGGTATTTAGAATACAAATTCCCTCATTGGAAGCCGGAACGAAAAGGTTTAATTCCCATGCGTCCCGAAGATGAAGAACTAAAAGAGGGAATTGAAGAGTTTAAAAAATTGTTCGATCATTTAGCAACTTTACCCAGCTATCAAAGAATTGAAAGCGGCGAAGAAACGGCAGAATTGCGCCGATTTAGTTTTGAAAAGCCAGGGGGCGAGGGAAATATTTTGTTCCGTCCAGTCGGTCAAGTTGCTTTAGCTAATGCTTTGGGAATTCTAGTATTTAGAAAGAAACTTTCCCTGAAATCTATTTTCGACAAACTCCGCAGGTACGATGTGGATGAAGGATTTAGCCACATGGACAATCCTGAGTCTGCGTGGTACGGGATTTTGTACGATCCGAACAAAAAGCGAGTGCTAGTTTCTGGAAAGGATTTAGCAACGAAGTTAATTGTATATTTGGTGGGGGGAATTCAGGACGATATGGATCGAGCTCATTTGCGGCAAGCGGTAGCGGAAGCGAGGACTTTTGAGGATAAAGCTATTAGTTTTAACGGCCGATTTGTGCAGCCGCAAGAGGTAGGATTGCCGCCAGTGCTGAGTTAATTTTGTTACTGCAGATGCAGGCAGATGTTTTTTCACGATCGGCGATCGACTGCACATATAGCCTTTCTCAGTAACATGAGGTACTATCTGGCCACGGGCATAGGGCATAGGGCATAGGGCATAGGGCATAGGGCATAGGGCTTGAGAACCGCTATAGCTGCGGCAATTTATTGTTTTTCTCGTACTCTAGATTTGCGATCGCACGGCGTTGCAAAGTTAATCAAATCAGTGGAGTTGAAACTGCACTGACTCGATCGCTCCTTTCGCCCATTCAAGATATGCGATCGCACGGCGTTACAAAGTTGATTTGCTCAAGGTCATGTCACCGACTGATTGATTCCGGCGATCGCACGGCGCCTCAGCTTGACTTTAGGGATAATTCGTCAAAATCAAAAATTCGGATGCTGGAAGCGGTTGGATCTCGACATAGGCAGTCCCATCTTGTCGCTGCACTGACACCGTTGATCCCACCTGATGAGCACCCCTGTAACCCGGATTACCTACTTCGGCCGTATTCAGAATTACCGTCATTGAACTCCCGATCGGGTTGAGATTGGCATCTACTAGCACTCTCGCTCCTCGATTATCCGTTCCATGACTGTTTAGCACACAAACCGCTTCTTCATCATCTAAAACCCGTGACCAACCAATAATTTCTCCACTCCGTCCATGCTCGCCAAAGGGCAAATTCAAGAAGGGAATCGCGGTTGGTCGCAAATACTGTCGTCCCAAGCGCAGCACAGGGAACTTTTTGCGGAGTGCCGCCATTGCCGCAATCCGAACATAGACAGGGTGATTCGGATCGAAACAGTGAGCACCCGCTGTCCCAAACGGCCCAAAGCCGGGTAAGTTTTGATCGATCGCTTGCAGTCCTGCTACTCCTGATTGCCGGGGATGCGAGGGGCCAAACATTGCTTCCCGCAAATAGCGATCAGATCCCTTCCAGTCGGGCAACCACTGGCGTTCAGACGGTTCTGGTCCCGCCAATGCCTGCTCAGTTCCCGCGTAAATGCAAGGAATCCCCAACGTGAACAGTTGCAATGCCACTCCCGCAATCACCTGATGATCCGATGCAGCTTCGCTGGAAAAGCGGATTTTTTCACCGAACACATGATCGTGATCGTCCAAAATTGAAACATGACGCCGCCCGAGATTCCGGTGTGAACCCATCACCGCGTTCATTGGATCAAACCCGTTAAAGTAGGCTCTTGGGTCCATCAGCCCTTTGGCAACCTGGTTAAGATTTCCCCGCATCTCGCCGATATCCAACGCAGCATTTAAGTTTTGCCCCACCACATCCAGATAACGGTCTTCGTTGTAGTCTCCGCCTGCGACTTCTCCTACCAAAAAGAAGTCACTCTTACCCAGATTGGCAGCAAACTCCTTAATCGCCCCGCAGAAATTTCGGGCTTGCTCGTAGGTAACGTGTTTGAGGGTATCAATCCGAAAGCCATCGCAGTCTGTCAGGGCAATCCAGTATTTATAACACCGGGCTAAGTTATCTAAGAGATGGGGATAGTCCAACTGGAAATCACGCAGCGTAATGAAATCCGATCGCCGGAATTCGGCATTGGGATCATCGAGATCGCCACGCCCTAAATCGCCCTTTCCGGCACGAGTATAGCAATCTGGTTCCTGGAGTTCGATCGGCCAGACTCCTTCCGCGTCGGTTTGAGGTTGCCCCGCAATGGGTTGTCCGCGATCGCCTACCCACGACCCAAACTGATACCAACTAGGTGTATAGGGTGGTTCCCATTCTCCCCCAGGGGTACCAGGAGCATAAAACCAGTTAGATCCTGAATGGTTAAAAATGATATCAAGGATAATGCGTAGCCCCTTGGAGTGCGCTTTATTGACCAGACTGACCAAATCTTGGCGAGTCCCAAACCGAGGATCGACCTCTAGAAAATCTTGAATGCCGTAACCGTGATAGCTATCCAAGTGACCCCGTTGCTGAAAGATTGGCCCTACCCAGATCGTTGTCACGCCTAGTTGGTTGAGATAATCCAGCTTTGACTCTAATCCTTTGAGCGTCCCACCCTGCCAGCGATCGCCTCCCGACTCTGCCCATTTGTCAAATTGCCAAGACTGTCCATTGGGCAGATTAGGTCGGGCCTGATTCAGTTGCTGCCGATTAAGTAGAGGGCGTGTATCTTCTTTACCATCGCTAAAGCGATCGGGTAAGAGAAAGTAAAGTACCTCATTTCTCCAATCTGCAGAGGATGGAAAGTAACTCTCACGTCGGGGTAAAGAAAAGTCTTTTAGACTAGCTGGGCGCTGATTAGTGAGATTTTGATCGGTAAATGTCATAGGAATTATCTCAAGATTCGTGAATAGCTTTGCTCGCACTTCTGAAGTTATGTTTTTTTGGTTAATGTGGGGCGATCGGCGATCGCACTCTGGCAAGAATGAACTGGACTCAGGCGATCGCCCGATCTTGTGCGGACTGAGTTAAACTTCTGTGAAACCCAGATTTTTTGTTGTGGCGATCAGTTTGGGATGATGGGTTTCGTTCCCTCAACCCATCTTGCTAGAAGATGGCGATCGCACTTACTTAGCAGCAGACTAATTATCCCCGCAATGCTGCCGTACAAGTCGATCGATCGCCTGTGCAATAGTTAGGAATCTCGATCGAGGAGTTTCCGGTTGATTATGGAGTGTTCTCAGAACATTCTCAATACTTTGACCTGTTGGCAATACCAATGTTGATGATTTCTCCCCCAGGCGAATAGTGAGCCGATGGGGGTTGAGGGTAGGTTCAGATGGGATATCAGAGGGTAGGTCGGCAAAATCCCGATCGGACAGAATATTGGCAAGCATTACTAAATCCTGTCGCTCTAATTGACATATTTGATGGGGAGATGACACTGTATCGTTGATAAAACGACTAGCCTGACAAGTCCCATTAGGGAGAATTGTCCAAGTTATGCCAGAAATCCCCACAAAGCCCATCTGTCCATCTCGGAACTCTAACTCTGCGATCGGGTGACCATCTTCCGTGAGGAAAGGATTGTTACGAGGTGTACTCATCGCCATAGCAGTCATAAACGCTAGAAGTGATACCAGAATGGTGACTGGAATGAGTTTTTGGTAAAAAGGCTTCTCCATAGCAAAAAACCTATCTCTGGGGCATGGTTTCACCATACCCCCAGTCCTAATTAGACTATTCTTCTAGTTGACATAGACAAAGCAAACTACTAAACAGGGATGCCTCGTTCAGTTTCAAATATCCGCTGGATCGTTGCTTTGTATTCTCCACCACACCAGGATTGGTCAACCGCGAGTAGCATATCCTTGGCATACTTGAAGGTCGGTGAAGTTGTTCCTAGAACCAGCATACTCCCAAAGATCAGGAAGTCTGCCACTTCTTGTCCGAGTTTTTTTCTCAAGTGCCAGCAGGCCCCGGCCCAAGCTTGACCACGGTCATGGGACTCTGTTGAAGTTTCGGAATATTTCAAATCATTATCGCAGTTGCGAATCATCCCCGCTTTTTCAGGAGCAGGTACGACATACTCCCCTAAGTCAGGATCATTCAATAAAGAGCAAGCGAAATAATCAGCGTAACCTTCGTGCAGTGCAGCTCCTTCACTTCCAAACATAGCAGGGTGATATTCATCAATCACGGCATGGGTGAACTCGTGAGCAACTACATCAACTTCCTTGGCTAGGTCGCGAAGTCCACCGGGATTGCCGGGATAACTGCCATCTCCGAAGTAGATCTGCCCCGTACTGGAAGAGTAATAAGCATTATCGTATTTTGTTCCGGTATGGACGTTAGCAGCGAGTTGTCCACTGTTAGCTTTGCCATAGGGGTTATTGACTGTAAACCCTCGGAATCCCAGGTCCAAGAAGTATTGATAGACTTTCTCCACAGCATAGTAGACTTGGCATTCATCAAAGTGCGTATCTTCAGGAGGAAAGTCAAATCGGTAATTGCTGCCTACCACTGCGCCGGAAGCATCCTCATTAATCACCTTACAATACCGACCATCTAACTTGTTGTAAGGAGATTTGACATCGCGCAGCATCACAGTTGTTAGGGGCGTTTCCTCGGGATTTTCAGAGTAAACTCGCGCCCGAGGTGCAAAGTAAAATGAGTGAAACTTCATCGAGTTGTAGCTGTCTACAATTTCTCCATTCTGGACATCAATAAAGTATTCCCAGTCACCGAGGGGGGTTTCTGCCGGAACAGTTAAGTGATAGACTCGCACATCACCCTGTTGGGTCGGATAGAGGACGGTTTTATGAGTAATGCCACCCCTCAACTCAACCGCTTCACCGAGATCTTTTCGGGCAATCTGGCGAGCTTCTTTTAGGGAGATAGCTGTCTCGCCCGGTTTGACAGAAATTTGCGATCGCAGGCCACTCGTCACTATCCGAACTTGATTTTTGTCATCTACACCTACCAAAACGCTGGCACCAAAGACCGGTAATCCCTGGTGATTTTGCTGGCGACGAATGAATTTCAGCCCGCCCCACTTAAAGGAATCAACTTCAGTCAGTTCTTCAGTATCTTCTGCGCTCAGTCCTAAAATGCCAGGGTTTTCCATCAGGAAGGAACGGCTGGCGTCAGCGGCAGTGCCTGTCATTTTCATGGACAATTTTCCTTCTAAGTAAGCAGGATTTCCGGTCATGGTGTTCACCACTAAGGAAGATCCTGATCGCTGCGCTAGGAATTTTTTCTTCTGGGTCGAAGCAACCGCGACTGGCTCAGTGGCTACACCAGAGACGAAGGCATCAACACGATTTCGGTTAGCTGGATGACTAAGGCTAGACTCTTTATAAAACATAGGTTTTTCTCCTTCAATTTATGCAATGAATTCCTGAAATTCGGATTTCTAAAGACGCTGGATGACAGCGTTTGCTCCAATACTCCTTCAAATAAACTTGGGAAACAATACGATGATCTGCGTATAGGATTATGAAGATATTGCAACCAATTCTCCTTTAAGCAGTCCCAACTTTTCTTGGCAACCATCACCGCACCCGTTCGAGTTTGTATAGTTTTTTGTAAAGATTCTCCCAATGTTTTCGCACTGTTCCTTCAGTGCAACCCAGCACTTTAGCTATAGCAGTTTTCAATCGGACATCTGCACTTAAGCTGTTGCGGCTTTTAAATTGTCTGTCAAAAAACAATCAAAGTTTTGTGGGGTGCGCGTCCCGCCCGCCTTGAATATGCAATTTAAATGCGCGACAGCTTAACTCAACTGAGAAAGGCTATATTCCGGCATTGCTATTATTTTTGGCAATCCAAAACAACGCCGGGGCCTCGCGTTTGGTGAGTCTTAGGAATTCCCAAGCAGCAATAGAGAAGGATTGCGGTTGTTGTTCTTCCCGTAGCCAGAAATATTGCTTCCCCATTTGATCGGGAATGAGACGGATGATCTGTCGTCGGAGTAATTTTAGGAATATTTAGCTAAGTTTTTGCGAACAGTCGCTACCAGCCATGAAAAAGGGGGATTGAATTCGTTAAGTCCCCCTTGAGAACGGAGATGCTGAAGGGTGGAGGATCAAACAACTGCTTGCAGCTTTTGAGCAGCAGAATTGAGTTGGTGTGTGCTGACTTTGATTTGCGATACACCCGAAGCCGTCTCCCGCGCACCGTGATTAATCGCATTCATCGCTTCGACGACTTGATTAATCGCAACTGCTTGTTGTTTGGCATTCAGCGAAATCTGTTGACTGCTGATGAAAACTTTGTTGATGGAGTTAGACACACCTGTGAATGCCTCTGCCATGCTATGGGCAAGGGACAAGCCTTCATTCACTGTCTTGTTGCCTTCATCGGTGACCATCACGGTGGAGTCGATCGCCGTTTGAATTTCCGATACTAGCCTGTCGATCTTGACCGCAGACTTCTTACTTTCGTCAGCAAGTTTGCGAATTTCTCGAGCAACTACCGCAAAGCCTTTGCCATGCTCGCCAGCACGGGCGGCTTCTACGGCGGCACTCACGGCCAGCATATTGGTTTGATTAGCTAAGTCACCCACCAAGCCCGAAATATTGCCAATCTGGTTGGTTTGTTCGCTCAGGCGGAAAATTTGTTGGGCGATCGCCCCCACTTTGTCCTTAAGGGTAGTCATCTCATCAAGAGTTTGGCGCACCGCTTCAGTACCGCCTTCAGTCAGCGAGAGGGCGTGACGTGCCCCTGAAGCTGAGACTTCAGCCTGTTCCGCCGATTGGCGCGAAGATGCGCCGAGTTCGTCCATCGTGGTCGAGGTTTCATTCACTGAGCTAGCTTGTTGCGAGACGGTGCGTTCTTGCTCTTCGACCGCACTGACGATTTGTGCCGAGGAGCTAGCAATTTCGCCGGCAGTTTGGTTGAGGGTGTTGGCGATCGCCGTGGATATCAAGTATGCCACCACCAAGGCAATAACTAAAGAAGCAACAGCACCCAATACCGACATCATGACCAACACACCGAGCGCATTTTTGGTGTTAGTTTCCGACTGCTTGACTAGCTTAGCTTGCTGAGTGTCAAACTCCGTCATAACAGCCTCGAAAGCCTTGAGATTTTCTGCACCCTGCTCTGCTGTGTCCATTACCAATTTACGGTTACCAGCTTTGGCTGCTTCAATCAGATTGCGGGCGCTCTTGTCATACTGGGTTGAAAATTCAATCATCTTGGTCATCCGTTCTTTTTGTTCATTGCTGAGGTTGTGAGTCAGATCTGAGGCTCGATCTTCAGTTTCCTTCAGCTTCTTGACACCCGCTTCGTAGCGATCGAGCGCTTCTTTGTCAAGGGTCAGAGCATAACCCCTTGACTGCCGGGCAATTTCTGACACTCTCAATTCAATGTAGTCTGACATCCTAGCAGCTTCTACTGCTTGCAATGCTTCCTCAAAGTTCTTACTAACTGTTTGCGATGTACTATAGACACCGATCGCTAGTCCTGCGATTAATCCTACTGGCACTGAGTAGCCCAGTAGCATTTTTCCTCTGAGTTTAAAGCTGTTCAACATAGATTCGATCCAAAATTTGACTTCAATCAATAGCTACACTTCGGTAGGAAATGATCGATGGCGGGTGGCGCCATTAATCGCCACCTACTCAACTTCTTCATCTCAACATCCCAGGAGACCCGCACTCCCTTTCACTGCGTAAGGGGTCTTCTGCGAGTAGGGGTCTATAATACTGGTTACCAAATTTTGCACGGGTAGATGTAAATTATACCATTATGTACTGTGGTATTACCTTGAGTAGTTAGTGGAGTTTTCCGAGGAGTTTTCCGAGAGCAGGCGATCGATCTTAAGTTTGGTTGATGCTGTGGCTTACACCGCTTCATTTTAACAAAATAAGTTCAGCTCCTACAGGCAAATGATCGGACTCGGTTGCCTCCAAAACCGAACTAGATTTAGCACCCCAATGATTTGAATACCAAATATAATCAATCCGGAAAATAGGATAATTTAATCTCCAATTCGACCTTTTTACCAAGAACTTAAGTTCCCAACCGTGAGGCCAGGTAAAACCAAACCCCCATCCCGATTTTCGGAAAGAATCTTGCATGACTTTCTGCACCCTGTCATAGTCTTGAGTTCTGTCTGTCATATTAAAATCGCCCGCGACAATTACTGGCAGAGTTTCTCGCTCAACTCGCTGCACTAAGTCTTGAATTTCCGGCGATCGTTTGTCATATTTGTAAACTGGAACTTTGAGAAAACGCCATTTTTTAGAGAGTTTCAACCACGGCCCGGTAGCTTGCATATTATAAATCACTACTTCGTGTTCGTTAAATTTAATAATTGCCCGTTGCTGCGTTTCTGGATGACCGGCTAAGTGCAGTATTTCGCTGGATACAATTGGATATTTACTGAGAATTCCTACAGGGGGAGTGCCAATTTGATAGGGGTAGTCTGCTTTTAACCAGGTGAAAGCTCTTTCGGTATGTTTCCTAACGATTTCTTGTAAAAATATAATATCTGGTTTTTGCTGGTTAATAAGTTTTAGTAAAGTAGGTGACTGAGTTTTATGCCAACTGAGGTTATGAGATAAAACTTTGATGCTATGCTGCGAATTTGTGATGTTTATTGGTTTGGGGCTAAAGTATTTAATGTGCAGCCAACTTATTAGGATAATGCAGGCGATCGCAGAAATAACAGTGAACCATCTTTTTTTGATAATTGACACTCCGATGATCGGAAGCAAGAAAATTGGGAATAAAATTAAGGGGCTAAAAGTGCTAATTAAGGCAATAATTCCTATTCTATCCCAAAAAAATAGTTGGAGAATGAAATAGCAGATAATAAATGCTGAGTAACTGTAAGCAAGAAATTTTGCAGATTTCTGTAAGCCTCTCTTGATTATATTTTTGGGGATGTGCTTCATTGGGAACCTATTAAAATAAAAACTTGCTTAAATCGAATTCTTCATTTGATCGATGTTGGTTGTCTCTTTCAGAAATCAACACCAACAAAAGGCGATCGGTATAATCCGCCGCACCCCGCAACTCTTCTCGCAAAATTTCCAGTCCGCCATTAGCATATTCTTCAAAAATTTGCAAGCGTTCTGCTTCCAATTTTTCGTCGAGATGGGAGAGAATTTGAGGATTTTTGGTTTCGGCGATCGCAATTAACTTAATCGCCATATCGTAGCCCCTGGATACAAAAATATCAACATCTATCGCCCCCGGTTCTCGTTTAGAAATTTCCCCCAAAGGCGATCGTTTTTTCCGCTGCTTTCCCAAGGATGCAGCGAAGGCGATGACATCAGCGTAAGTCTGAAATGGCGCGGAGTTGTTATCCGATAAAGTTAATGATTTGACTAACTCCGCTTTATCTTTAGCAATTCTAATTTTGTTAGCAGCCATTGGGATTAATATGTAATTTTTAACTGAGTAATTTGATAGAGTAACCGCAGATTAGAGGCAGATAAACACAGATTAACGCAGATAATTTTCAGAATGTCCGCAACAACATAATTTTTTGGGCAAAACCTCCTCTTGCTTCCCGCCGCTTCATTTGTTCGGCCAAAAGTCGATCGCCCGAAATGCCAAAACTCACCATCACCGCATCTATTACCTCATACAAATCCGCCAATTCTGCCACCAAATCTTCCTCATCAG
This sequence comes from Microcoleus sp. w1-18aA5, assembly GCF_036701705.1. NCBI lineage: Bacteria > Bacillati > Cyanobacteriota > Cyanophyceae > Oscillatoriales > Microcoleaceae > Microcoleus > Microcoleus sp. w1-18aA5. The sequence continues at coordinate 87,761 of NZ_JAUPTE010000011.1, forward strand.
CCTCTGCAGCTTCCCCCGCTTCTTCAATTAATTTATGCAGCAAAGCTTGACGGTATTCTGCGTCCGACAAAATTACAAACTCGCATTCATTCCCGCTTTGGCGAATAATTTCAGGAATGCGATCGCGCACCAACTTATGATACTCTTTTTCCACGTCAAACTCCCTTCAACCTTGACTAAAAGTTTGAATCAACCAGCGATTAATTTCCCTATCATCTTGCGTTTGACTCCGATTCAAAGCTTCTTCAACTAACGCTATTTCTAAGCCAGGTAAAACAAGTGAATTTTGAATTGTCCCACTCCCTACAGCAGTAATAGCTAATGCAAATACTGCATTTGTATTAGCTATTACTGCCCAATATTCTTGGACTTCAGAATGTTCGTAAATTAAACGCTTTACTCCCAAATCATCGGCACTAGAAGATGCTCCTATTTCCACTACTAAAGCTGGAGGTGCAAACACATTCAAATTAATTGGCCTATTTGTGGGAGAAGGCAATTCAAAATCTGCACCTATATAATAAGACAAATCAGGTTGAAATTCCCGAATACCTGTTTTGCGAAAACTGGCATTAATTAACTCCACTATTCGGATATTTCTAAAAGCAGTATAAAAATTGACAACTCTCGAAACTACTGAATTATGACGACTGTGCAATGCCCCTACTGGTGACATTTCTACCCTCATGTGTTCTTGATAGTAATAAAACTTGCCCTTTTCCCATGCTGAATCCTCAGCAAAATTCAGAAACTCTTCCCACGTCGCCTTCACCCAAATATCTGTTTCCACAACCTGCGTAATTGCCGAATTAGAAGCCATAATCCACCTCTACAATTTCCGTATATTCAAATTCATTTGGACTGCGCCTAACTAAAGGATAGCGCGTCCCCCCCAGTTCGATCGCATCTTCTTCACAATCAGCTTTCGGAGAATTGTACACCAGGACGTATTCCCTGCCTGTGCAACTTTCCATCTCTTGAGCAACTTCTCCGCGCCACTGAGTTTTTGTCACCAAAACCACCAATTGATTCGCCAATTTCGGCAGCTTATTTGCAATTTGCTTGCGATAAATCTCGTCCAAACTCCCAAAGGGAGAATCCATCACAATTGGAAACGTACTGCTATCCGGGCCCATCAAAGTATTTTTTTGACTCCACTCCCGCACGCCCTCAATAATCCCGCCGATAAACGACAAGCTGAGAATTTGATTTTCTCCTGTAGAAGCGGCAACCAAAGAGTTTTGTCCCGACGTATTTTCTACTAGCGTGAGTTCGTATTTATCGCTCAACTTGGGGATATAAGGAGTAAAAGAAATGTGACTGAAAATATCTTGCACCCGCTTTTCCAACTGAGAACAAAACTGTTTTTCTAAGCGCGATCGCACTTCAGTTAGGCGATCGATCGCATCTTGAGCCGCAGCAATCCGGCGCTGGGCTAATACTTGCCTTTGCTCATTCAGTTGCTGCTTATCGATTTGCTTGTCTAGATTGGCGATCGACGCATTCAAACTCTCAATCTGCTGCTGGTTAGAGCCTGTTTCCCGGTGCAAATCGCCAATTTTTGCCTCAATTTCATCCAAGCGCTTTTGCAAGCGGCTGACATCACCTTCAGGAAAATTTCGCAGCTTGTTGTGAATATCGTCTAACTGCGTTTCCACCCGAGAAAGTTCGGTTCTGTCGCGACTGATATTGGCTTGCTGTCTGTCAATTTCTTCCCAAAAATCAGCCACTTGCCTATCAATTTCATTTACCCGATCGCTAATCCGAATAGTTGTTTCTTCCACATCGCCAACACCCGCCTTATCCATCCAACCCCTAACCTGTTGGTGAGATTCAGAACCCTCCACTAATTCCGCACCGCAGATACACCGCTGCTGCGCTAATAACTCTTCCAAAAACGGCCGCTGAATCCCCGAAAGCAACTCGCCTTTTTCTCGTAAACCCCCGACAATCACTTCAAATTCAGCCGCCGCATCTGACAAAAATACCGCGTAACCGCGCATAGATATTGAGCGTTTTAGAGCATCTGTAGCTTCTGAAATTTGTTGCTTAAATAAATGGCGCTGCTTTTCCAATTCGTCTCGCAAATTTTGCAATTCGGCGGCACCGCCCAGTAGCAGCAAATCACCGTTAACTGCTTTTCTTAACTCGCCTTGATGAATCAATTCTTGCTCAAGTTCTAATTTTTTTTGCAAAAATTGTTCTGCCTCTTTTTGAGATTTTTGCTTCTCTTTCAAAAGTTTTTTAATTTCGGAACTGCCAATCATTCTTAAATCTGTTTCTAGAGACTTTCTGGCATCTCCCAAATGTCTAATCGAGCGGTTTAGCACCTCTACTCCTAGCAATTCCTTAGTAGCTTCAGCAATTTCTGCTTTCTTATCGTGGCGGACTATTTGCTCGATTCTCTCTCCGTCAAAAAAGAAATATTGATGCAAACTTTCCGGCAAAATTCGTCCGATAATATCATCAGGATGCTGGGGCGGTAGCATCCAGCGACCGTCATCTTTAGCTACCTGCATAAACAATTCGCCTTTGCTATGTTCGACACTATTTTGACTTTTGTAAGCATGGCAACTGCGCCTTACTTGGTAGCGTTTGCTGTCGTGTTCAAAGACGATTTCCACCCAACAAGGTACTCGTTTGCCCGGTTTAGCTTCCGCAATAGCGCGTTTATTTACTGATTGTTCTTCCGTAAAACCCGCGCTCAGATTTCCGTAAAGTCCCCAAGTAAAGGCATTCATCAAAGCTGTTTTTCCAGCACCGTTATTGCCGTGAATCACTGTAATATTTTGCGCGCCCCAGGCTAGCTTAATTTCGGGTGTTTGGCCGAAAAACTGCCGGAAATTGCACAGACTAATTGAAATCAGCTTCATACAATTGCTTCCTTAATAACTTTCAAAATGTCATCGCTAATATAGCGGGGAGCCCTCATGTACAGTTTATCTTTTTCAATTTCTAATACCCGTTCGATAATTTGCCGGACTTCGGGCGGCGCGCTAGTAATTGGTTCCTGTACGTCGCTCAATTCCTGATGAGTTTGATAAGAAGAACGATTTTCTGCTAAAATACTTGTTGGTACGGCTGCGATCGCACTATCTTCATATCTAAATGCCATAATCAGATTTTCATTCAGATTTTCAGTCATATTCTTTTGACAAACATTAAAACTAGCAACTAAAACTACAATCAAATAATTCTCTATTCTCAAACATAAACCGAACCTTAATAAATGTCAAATGTCTAATAGCCCGTAACGCCTCTGAATTTGCAGCAATTTCACTCTCGCTTCCCCAGAATTGTCGGCTAAATCCGCAAATTCCAAGAACCGCTTTAACTCTTTTCGCAGCAAATTGCGCTCGACTTCTAACGTTTCCCGACCTAAATCTGGAGGCAAAACTATCATGTCAAATAAAGTTGCCCTTTCCTTCCCCGGATGCGGCCGCAAAATCCGTCCCCGGCGCTGAATAAACTGGCGCGGATTGCTGCTGCTTGCTAAAATTACAGCATTGCGAATGGCTGGAATATCAACGCCTTCATCCAAACAGCGAATCGCGACTAAACCTTGCAATTCTCCACTTTCAAATTGCTGACGCAATCGTTCTCTTTCTGCTAAAGGAGTTGCCGCCGTATAAGTGTTAACTCGGTAGCCTAATTCTGAACCCAATAACTTCGCGGTTTCTGTTAGTTGGCGGTTGTTATTTCGGCGGCCACCTCCTTCAATCGCACCGTCGCCGCAGTAAAATAAAGTATGGCTTGTGTCGAGACGGTGAATCATTAATTCTCGCAAAGCTATTAATTTATTAGCCGCTGCCCCAATTAACCGGGCCCGCTGCATTAATAAAGTTGTTAAAGCATCGTTTTCTTCTACTTTTTCATCACCCCAAAGCGCCCAGCCAATCTTTTGAGTTAAGCGGGAATACTTGCGGGTTTCGGCTTCGGTCAATTCTACTAAAATTGGATAGTATAAATAATGTACTAATGCTTTTTGGCGGATGGCGTCGGCTAAGGTAAGTTCCGGCTGCAAAACAGGGCCAAAATAATCTAAAATAGCTTCGGTTCCTTGTTCGTCGAAATGCCTTTCTGGGGTGGCGGAAAGGGCGAGTCGCAGTCCAATATTGCGCGGCAAACTTTCTCCTAAACGGGGCGCGCCTAAGTTGTGAACTTCGTCTCCAATAATCAGGGTTTTTTCTGGGAAATAGCGCAGTTGCGATCGCAAACTATCTCCCATTAAGGTAGCATTGGTAGTGATGATTGTGAGAAATGCTCGCTCGCCCGTTAGCGAAGCCCTCGAAGAGGATCGCACTTCATACAAACCCGCAGCCAGCTTATTTTGCCAACTGCGGGCGCTATCAAAAGCCAAAATAGGTTTTAAACCAAATTTCTCGGATTCGCGCGCCCACTGATTCACCAGGTGGCAGTAAGGGCAAATTACGAGCAGGACTTGCAGGTTAATTTTATTGTATAATTCAGTGGCGATCGCCAGTGCAGTAATCGTCTTGCCGCTACCCGTCGCCATCTTCAGCGTACCGCGTCCCTGATTCGCAAACCAATTAGCAACCGCCACTCGCTGATAGTGTCGCAATTGCAGCGATGGCGGCATATTCGGAAACCCAAATTGCGAATTATTAGCCGTTGAGCGATTCACCTTTAAATGTCGTTAGATGCAAAATTACCCTGACTCAACTGTAACTCATTTCTAATTAAAACTTAACAACTCAAACAAATTTGTCGCCGACAATTGCAAATCCGACAGCACATCCAGTACAGGTAAAATATCTTCATTCTCTTTAATCTCAGGTTCCTGCTGCGGTTTAAAAACAATTACCAATTCTTCTTCCGGGTCAATCAGCCAACCTAATTTAGTATGATTCTTGAGGCAAAACAGAATCTTATTAATTACGCGAGTTGAACTTTGCTCCGGCGATAAAATCTCAATTGTCCAATCCGGCGCAATTTCAAACCTATTTTCAATCTTTCCCTGAGAATTCAGAGGAATGCGCGGCCACTCGAACACTGCTATGTCTGGAACAATAGAACGTCCCCCAAAAGTGCAGCGCAATTCTGGAAACGCATAAGCTAATTTCTGCGGCTTGCCAACTCGATTAATAACAGATGGAAACTCGAATTGTAACGTACTGTGTTTTCCTTGTGGCATATCTTTTTGATAAATTTCACCGTCAACATACTCGCTAGCAGGCTTAGTCTCTGGCAATAGCAGAAACTCTTCCAGAGAAATCTTTGACGGAGACTGAATTGACGTTACCATAAGCCATTAACCCCTCAACAACTCAACTGGGCCATTAAAAATCTGCATCGCCGTCTGTTTCCCAATCCGCACAACTCTCCGATTCCACACCAGTAGGGTGCATCGCACAAACCAACAAATTTCCACCGTAAACTTGACCGTGATAATTGCGACAACCGCGACAAGCTGGCTGCTGCGTCGGCGAAGGGTCTACATAAGTCACCATCGACAAATCTATCTCATCAAACTCCGGGTCGAAGTCGCGGCAAATTTCAATTATCGGTTCGATAAATTCATTAAATAAACCATCAAATTCATTGAAATAACCGTCAATGTCGTTAATCAGATTATTTTGTACTTGTTCTGTAAACTCTTCCGACATTTTTGCCAAAACGTCCAGCATTTCGACAAACTCTTCGCCCATTTCGCTGAAAAACTGCTCTACTTCAGAAACAGCATTTTCCATTACTCCAAAAAAATCTTTAGACCAATCTTCCATGAATTTGACAGTTGGCTATTACAAAATATTTTACAGACAGGTGCAGCCAGCCTCATGCGAAGCGATCGCACCTACTTTCAATTCTATTACCTATTGCCTGATATCCGTCCACATCTGACAGGGCAGATATTCAAAAAGGGAACTCAAGATTATTATCCTGAGTTCCCCTCATGCTTTGCTGAGCGAGCTTTTTCCTGCTTAATCCCGCTTCAGCCGCCGCAATTCCTCTTGTAAATTCTGCACCTGTTCGCGGAGCTTGTCTACGCCGCCTGTCTCTTTAGCATCTTTTGCCGAGACATCTTCTTCCTCAGAAACAATTTCAATCCGCCGAGGTTCAGCGGGTTTTTCGTTCCCAGCCGAGGCTACGGGGGGCTGCTGCTGAGCCTGTTGCACCATGTCATCAACAAAGCGGCGAGCTTCTTCCGTGGACATCTCGCCCCGCTTCACCAATTCGTCTGCCAGCTTTTGGGCTTCAGTGCGTAATTCAGTTAACTTGCTGCCAGCTTTTTCACCCGCATAGGAAGCGAGCCCGACACCAAGGTAAACTGCTTTTTGTAAAATATCTCCGAAACCAGGCATAGGAGCTACACCTCATAAAACTGGGTGAACCGGAGACCACGCCTATTACAAGCATCCCGTGTTGCTGCTACCTTCCGGTCCTGACAAGATTTGGGCGTTGGAATCGCGTGGGTCCAGTTCATATATGAGTATAACACAGTTATTTATTCTTCAACCACACACCAGTGATAAATTTCATAAATAACGCAACCGTTCTTCACCAGCGGGTCTTCAGCGACGATCGCCTTCGCCTCATCCATCGAACTCGCCTCAAACATCAACATACCGCCGCCCCGTCGCGCCCAGTAGCCAGTTTTCGCTCGGTGTCCTTTAGAAATCAACTCTCGAACATAAGCTCTGTGAGCTGGCACGTATTGGTCAAAAACAGGCTTTTCGACAATTCCTTGCTCAATTTTGACAAACCAAGGCATTTTTATTTGGGATTTTAGATTTTATATTTTAGATTGGGAATGGGCGATCGGCAACGGGATCTAGGGCAAATGCTCTATATTCCATTTTCCACCATCCTTTCTTAACTGCGATGTTATCCTATGAACCAGTCAAAACAGCGATTTTTTATTGCCCTAGTGCCGCCTCCCGATATTGAACAGCACATTACTGAGATTCAACAGTATTTTGCGGAACATTATAACAGCCTCGGAGCTTTGAATTCGCCGCCGCACATCACGCTACAACCTCCTTTTCACTCGTTAGCGAAGGATGTTCCCAAATTAGAGGAAAGTTTGAACCAGTTTTCTGCAAATCGGCTGCCAATTCCCGTTACTCTACCCGGTTTTGCTGCTTTCGCGCCCCGCGTCATTTACGCTGATGTTGTCAAATCACCCGAATTGCTGGAAATTCACAAAGATTTGATGAGTTATATGGAGGCAAGTTTGGGAATTGTCGATCGAGTTTCTCAAACTCGCCCATTTGTACCGCACATGACAGTAGCGTTTCGCGATTTAACTAAAGAGAATTTTCAAACGGCTTGGTTAGAATTTGCAGGGCGATCGCTCCACTTTGAGTTTACCGCTTCGGCATTAACTTTACTGCTTCACGACGGCAGCCGTTGGAACATCAGCAACCAATTCCCGCTTTCCGCCTAAACTCTCTCCTTTCTCTTTCTTCGCGTTCTTCGCGTCTTCGCGGTTCGTTTTCCCAAAAAAATCTTATTAGCAAATCCTGATAAATATCATTCCCTCACTACAAACCTGTTGAAAATTAAAGCCAGTCACAACTTACCGAAAGCATCAAGGATATAAGCCCCGGATTCATCCGTGGTGGAGAAATAAAAAACCTGTGTCCGATAAACTTGCCTCCCAATTTATCCGTGGGATCAATGCTTCAATGCTTCAATTCTAAAATCTAAAATCTAAAATCTAAAATCGATTGACCGATCGCTCTTATTCGGAGTTGCAAGTGCCACAGTTCCATAAACCGAAATTCCCGATTGTTTCAATATTTGAATTGCCGACTTAACCGTAGTACCGCTAGTGTAAATATCATCAACTAACAGCACTCGATCGCGCGGGAGCCTACGACGGAAATCTTTCCCCAAACTTAAAGCATTTTTCATTTCCGCTTGCCGCTGCTGTGGCGTCAGAGCGAATAAAGCCTGAGTATTTTTCACCCGATCCAAACCGTGCCGCTGCAAAGGCAAACCAGTCACCTCGCAAAAACTTTCAGCCAAAAGTTCTGCTTGGTTAAAACCGCGGTCCTTGAGCTTTTCTTTGTGCAGGGGAATCGGTACAACTGTTAGATTGTCTATAGCTAACTCGGGAAAACTCAGCCAAGCTTCTGCTAGCCAGCGGCCGAGAGGTTTCGCTAATTGCGGATTGCCGTCATATTTCAAAGCTGCGATCGCCCGTTTGAGAGCCCCGCCATACTCACCCCACACAAAAACACGCTGCTGTGAATGCCAAAATCGACCGGGATCGCTTAACTGACATCGCTGAAGTTGCTTGTGACAGTAGGGACAAAACTCTCCGGCGGCCGGTCGCTGACAAAGAGGACAGTTAGACTTAAGAAATAGATTGAGAAAAGATTTGACTAATCCCGTCCATTGTCGCTTGTTCATCCTAAAATTGTCGTAAGTGATTAATGGGAAAAACTTTCAACTTCAATCAGTTTCCACCGACAGGCTCGCAGCGTGAAAAACCTCTACTGGTTAGACAAAATTCAACCTTCAGACAGAGATGCAGTGGGAGAAAAAGCATTTTACTTGAGCTGTTTGCTCCAGAAAAATCATCCTGTTGTACCTGGTTTTGTCGTACCGGCTACCACATTCTGGCAGTTTTTAGAGTCGATCGAGTGCCTAGAACCGCTGTTTGCTGACTGGCCACACTCTTCACTGCACTTGAATGTCGATGAACCCAGACAACTGCAATCGATCGCCCGCAGCATCCGCCACCAAATCCTCGCCGGCAAACTGCCAGATTCACTGCTCTCCACCCTAGAGTCTGCTGTTTCTCAACTCAACTCCAAGTCAAACTTAAACTCCACAGCTTTAATTTTTCGCCCTTCCCTGACTTCCTGGAACCCGAAAACAGTGGGCATTCTGGCATCTCAGGCAGTACGGGCAGAACCCGAAGCCATTGGGGACGGACTCAAACGAGCTTGGGCAGAAATGTTCAGAGCCCGAAGTCTATTTTACTGGCAGCGGTGCGGCCTGCGGGTACAGCAAATCAATCCCGCAGTTTTGGTGCAGCCACTTCAAGAAGCCATCGCCGCGGGCGAGGTGAAAACAAAGGCGGGTGCACAGTGGGAAATCCAAGCCATCAGCGGTTTGGGATTGTCCCTCGCTAAGGGAGAAACCATCCCCGATTACTATCAAGTGCAGCCGGAAACAAGCGCGGTTAAATTCCAGCGGATCGGTTACAAAACATTAGCCTACAATCTCAAAGTCGGCGATGGTGAACCGAAAAAAAAACTCCTGCTGGGCAAGTTTGCTGCTTTCCCAATTCCCGATTCTCCCTTTATAATTCCTGATTTTGCTGACTGTTGCGTGCAAGTTTTAGCGCTGGGAGAGGAAGCACAAACAGAATACGTTTTAGAGGAATCGCAACTGCAAGAAATCATTGAATTGAGTAAAAAAGCGATCGCCGAATTTGACTCAGATTTAATTTTGGAGTGGACGCTAAACCAGACAGCAAACAGTGGCGAACCGCAGTTTTATTTCACTCAAGTTCGTCTGGTGAAAGGGGAAAAAGTCGCGCCACTAGAGGAAACTTCGATCGCCCTCCGGCAGCCCAACTCGATCGCCCCAGCCCGAACTCCTGCCATACTTAGAGGTGTGGGAGCAGCATCAGGAAAAGCCGAAGCAATTGCCCAAGTTATGACTAATTCCCACCCAGAAAACGCGGAATTCTTAGCGGGAGGCATTTTGGTAGCTCGGACAATCGATCCGAATTGGCTGCCTTGGCTGAAGGTTGCTGCTGGGGTGGTTGCCGAACAAGGAGGTATGACAGGCCACGGCGCCATTTTAGCAAGAGAATTGGGGATTCCCGCCGTTGTGGGAGTGACCGGGGCCACGCGGGCGATCGCATCGGGCGATTCGGTTTTGGTAGACGGCGATAGCGGAGAAGTTTTTGCCCTCGCCCAACACGATGCGATCGACAGAGGAGACAGCAGCCGACTTCGGGACACAGCAAAAAAGGCAAATATATACAGTACAGCAGCAAAAATGTCAATAGCCAAGCACCAATCTTCTACCTCCGAGCGATCGTCCAATTCCGGGCCTAAATCTCGACAATCTGAGTCTACTCAATATGTTTGGGGCCCACCAACGGCGACTCAACTGCTAGTTAATGTCAGCCAAACAAGTTCGATTGACCGCCTCAAAAATCTGCCAATAGATGGCATCGGATTGCTGCGATCGGAATTAATGGCATTAGAAGCTTTGGACTGTCAAAACCCCAAAGTTTGGCTACAAGACGGCCGCCAATCGGAATTTGTCGATCGCATGGCCGATTGCCTGAGCTTATTTGCTGCTGCCGTTTCGCCGCGACCAATATTTTATCGCTCTCTCGATTTACGGGAGTCAGGCGCCCACGGCAGTTTCAGTTATACCTTTGAACCGGAATTATTTGATTGGGAACTCTGCGTACTTCAAAAAGTCTGCGAGTCAGGCCATACCAATGTTAATTTAATTTTGCCTTTCGTGCGCTCGGTTGACGAGTTTATCTACTGCCGCCAGCGCTTAGAAACAATTTGGAAAAACCGTTCAGCCGAATTTCAACTGTGGATTATGGCGGAAGTTCCTTCAGTGTTATTTTTATTGTCAGATTACGTAACAGCAGGAGTTCAAGGAATTTCCATCGGCACCAACGATTTAACCCAATTTCTGTTAGGCAGTCACCGCAACTCCGACCAGGTAGCAGGTGCTTTCAACGGGCGCGATCGAGCAGTGATGAGGGCGATCGAACAATTAATCAAACAGGCCCGGGCCGCCGGCATTCCTTGCTCAATCTGCGGCGACGCTCCCGCATTGTATCCCGACACAGTTGAATCCTTCGTGCGGTGGGGAATTTCGTCTATTTCGGTCAATGTCGATGCTGTAGAACAAACTAGCAGGGCGATCGTCCGCGCCGAACAGCGCCTGCTGCTAGAAGCCGCTCGATCGATAATTAACAATTAACCACTCCCGGACGCACTTGACCTCAGAAATCCCGTTTCTACTCTAAATCATAGTTTTGGCAAGCAGTCACCCGCTCAGAAATCGGATTTCTAGACAACCCGTGCGTCCAGGAATATTAACAACTACAGAAGCCCCGTTTCTGAGTAGATATAGCAACCGCGCCCGACGGTTAGGAAATCCTTAATTTCTCAAACCCTGGCTTTTATTGCTTTTACTGCTTCTTCCCTCTTCCCTCTTCCTTCTTCCCTCTTCCCTCTTCCTTCCACTAACATCGGATTTTAAAGCTAGAATAGAAATATAACCAATTCTTGACCACGAATTTCAAAGGTGGTACCCGCCACGTGATTTATCCGTGGAATCAATCCCAAATCGAAAATCGAACATCCTCAAGCCCCCGCATTTATCTCGCGCAAGTCAATCCAAAATCTAAAATCTAAAATCTAAAATCTAAAATCGAATGACCCGGAGGTAAAAACCGTGAAATCAAAAATTATTGCAACCGCAGCAATACTTGCCGCCCTAGCCTTTCTGCATCCTCACCCAGCATTAGCTCAACCTGCAACTGACGGTGGCAAAAAACCAGGATTCTGGCAACCTCAAGCGCAGGTTGACAATACTCGCAACATTACCCTCAGACTGTTAAATGAAACTGGATTAAACCTAGAATACGGTCAATCAGGTGCCAGCTTGTCATCTTTGCCCGTCGGAACCAGCAAAAACATCATTGTTCGCATCAGCAATCGCACCGGCGATATTGCCAATATTCCGATTAATGCCACCGGAGGAACCACAACTTTGAAATACGACTATAACGTTGACTCGCAGACAAACATTTTGACGATTCGCATCACCAGATCAGACGGCAGCACTCGGCAAGACCGATCAGTTTATATTGATGAAAAAGGGCGAGTTTACTCTTTCTAAGATTAACGCTCATCAACCCGGTTTCTCGTGATAAATCTTGGTTTGATCGGCGATGTATCGGAAGCATCCCGGTTTGGTAAAAAGCGTTTTTTTAGGAGTGCGATCATCCTGCAAAGCTTTGCCTATATATCTGGCTTGGAACACCCTGCAAAGCTTTGCCTATATATAGCCTTTCGAGCTCTCATATGAGGTACTCATGGCCTCCGTGGCCTCCGTGGCCTCCGTGGGCATACCTCACCACGCTTGAGAACCGCTATATATCTCGCTTAGATATCTCACAGCGAACACTCCGATGTAAAAGTGCGTAAATTATGTTTCAAAAAGTATGAATCAAGTGCAGCCCCTTTCCATCGCAGGCATTTACGAAGTGTGTATTGGCGTAGCCGATGCGATTCCACAACTGCAATATTGGGAGCAATTTGGATATCGGATCGGTAAAATAGGAGAATTCTCGGCATCCGAAGCTGGCGAATTATATGGAGTTAGTTCAAAAGTGCGATCGATTCGACTCTATCACCAAGATGCGGATCACGGATTAATTCGCTTGATGATTTGGGAAAAACCTACAAACGATGGTTTGCAAATGTCGTCAATGAAGGTGAAAGGCAACCGTTGGGCAACTACTTTAACTGCTGATTTGTTGAATATCCTCAACCATGCCGAAGATGCTGAATCTGCCAATTTGTCGGTCAAATATACATCCCCGCACTGGGAGATTATTTACAACAAAGAGCGAAAACCGCGTCCTTTTGTCGAGGCGGCTGTCGGAGTGCGTGAGATGATGCTTTTGCAGCCTTTGAGTCGGCAAGTTTTTTTTCAAAGATTCAATTATGCTTTGCCTAATTACGGGAAAATTAATCCAAATGCTTTTTTTAAAACCAGTCAAATTACCCACATGGGAATGGTAATTCAAGATGACAGCAAAGAAACGCTGCTATTTTATGAAGAAGTTCTGGGGTTGATTCGGGCGCGCGACGATGTAGAAACTACCTTTGAGTCTTCCCTCGCCGGAAGGGAGATTTTTGAGCTTCAGTCTGGGGAAGGATTTGTGGTGACAGCTTTTGATGACCCCCGATCGTCGAAAACAGATTTTCAGGTCGCGCGATCGGGTAGACTGTATATTCTGAGGTTTCCGAGTTCGATCGCACTAAGCGATCGATTTGATCGCGCCAATCCCGGATGTTTGGGAATGTCGCTGTACACATATCGAGTGTCTAGTATTGCAGAATATTTTGAGCGAGTCAAAGCCAGCAATGCACAAAAAATTACAGAAATAGTCGCTAATGAATTTGGGGAACAAAGTTTTTCCTTCATTGCACCTGACGGATATTTTTGGACATTGATAGAATCAGGTTTGTAGTGAAGAATGCAAGTCTTACAGCACTTTGCGTGACTAAGAGGTACAGTAACAGCAGTGAGCAAAATAATTTGCGATTTGCTTAGTTGAACATAATTTCACTCCCAATTCCAATAGTTTTTCCACAATCTGTACACTTCGAGGTACAAATCTCCTGAGCCATGCCCTTAATTCCCACCATAAATGTTCGATCGGGTTAAAATCTGGTGAGTAAGGTGATAAATACACTATTCTTGCTCCCACTGCTTCAATCATTTCTTCTACCCCCTCTACTTTGTGCGCCTTCAAATTATCCATGACTAATACCGCTCCTTTCCATAATTTTGGAACCAGTTGTTCTTGCACAAATTTTTTGAACTCCTCTCCGTTTATCGATTTTTCTATGGTCTTCATGGCGATGACTTTCTTATTGCTTATTGCTCCCACCACTGTTACCCTACTTCCTCTATAAAATGGCTTGATATCGTAGCTTCTTTCTCCCTTTTTACTTCTAGCTCTAAGTCTCATTATCCCCAGCAATACGCCCATTTCGTCCAAAAATATCAGATTTTCTGGTTCGACATCTCGGATTTTTTCCCAATATTCTACTCGCTTCTTTTGATTAATTTCTTTATGGGCTTGACTACTCCGTAGTGTTTTTTTTTTCAAAGTGAGTTGCTGCTTTTGTAAGAATCGGCACATGGCACTCTCGCTCAACCATACTCCTGTTTTTTCGTGCCAATACTCACAATATTCTGCAAGTGTGTAATCTGGATACTGGGCTACCATCTCTTCAATCTGTTGTTCGTGACCAAAGAGTTGGCTCGGTTTACCACCATGAGCCTGACTAGGGAGTAGTCTTCCTGTCTCTTTTTTTCGCTTTAGTAGTGCCTGTACCGTACTTTTACTCACTTGAAATCTTTCTGCTACTTTCCGAATAGAGGTGTTACCTGCTTCTCCTTGTGTCAATAATCTTTTGACGTATATCTAGGGAGTAGGGTTTCATTTTTCTCTTTCTTACCACCTCTAATATTGTACCTAATCGTTAAGCAAAGTGCTGTAATAAAAATCACAAGACTTGCATTCTTCACTACAAATTAATTTGACTGATATCAGTTCCGGTTACACTCCTTATGATATAGAGGAGACTGCACGTGCCGCTTCCCTACGCCCGATTAATTGTAGGGGCCCGGCAGTACCGTGTCCTGGCTGTAAGTAATATTAATTCCGATGCTACCGGATTTGATATGATGCGGTAATGTCCTGGTGCGCGCACCCTACATTGACAGTTCGCGATCGCACTCCGACTGCTCGAAACCGGGGAAAGATGGATGAAAAGACGCGTTAGGGCCTGCAGATTCAGTAAACAACCCGGTTTCGCATGGGCCGCCATGCGATAGCGAACTGATTGAGGGCATTCATCTATTATGAGCTTATGCTTCCGGTGCTGGCAGAGGGAATCTTTCTCCCGCGAGATAAGCATCAAAGTTCTGTTGAAAATAAATCCAAGAAGTCATATCTTCCACATCTAATTGCGATTTCGGCGCATCTTTATACAAAGGAATGCGAGTTTTGATTTCATCTTGCAGCAATTGAGGTAATTCTGTCCAACTATTGACTTTGGAACCCGTGGCACTGTAAATCATGTTACCGGGTCGATTTCCCATTTTCATCCATGCCAGCCACGGCCCGATTCTATCCCAACTCAGAATTACTTGAGAAACTGAGACAAGTTCGGGATTTAATAATTCTGCTGTGGGCACTGTCAGCTTAAATAATTCCGCTGCTTGATAGATGGGATTTGGACTGTAATCAACAAATCTGGCATCCTCAGCTAAAGGATTAGGATAGTTGGGAAATAAGTCAAAGACAAAAGTCGTAATTTCAGGCTCTACTTTAGCCGGGAAAATTCCTTTAAAATTCCCTTGGACGGGGTTGTTAGCAACGTGAGCAACCGTTAGGGTTTCTCCTGTCCAAGGGTTCTCCCATTTGTGGAGAATTTTTCCGCTGTTGGGGTCTAGATAGTAAGTTAGTTCTCGCGAGGTGAATTTCCAGCCGCCCTCGCCGTCAGCAATACACCTGCTTGCACTCATGCCAAGTATTTTGAACAAGCGCTTTTTCGGTTCGTTGGGAACAAAAGAGTAAATATAACCGTTCCATGTGAGAAATGTTGCTTCACCGTCTAGGGAACTGCGCGTTTTCACCCATTCTTTGGCATCAAATTCTTGTAATAAAAGCATACCGCAGGCTCCTGTAAATAATCGATGTTTTTGTGCAGCGGATTTGACATTGCATCCCCAAAATCAACTGCTGCTTGCAATTCGGCGCTACTGGCGCACTGGTGCATCAGGTGGGTTCCGAGAGGATGTCAACCGCCGCATCGCAGACTAATATCCGTCGTTTCTTTTGATTCCTGCGCCTCGATTTCCCTCTTCTTTCGGTTTAGCTTTGTTCACTCGCAAGGGGCGCCCCATCCACTCTGCACCGTCTAATTCGGCAATTGCAGCGTCTTCTTGGGCATCCTCCATCATCTCAACAAATGCAAAACCGCGCATCCGACCGGTTTCCCTGTCGGTAGGCAAGACAACTCGCTTGACTGTGCCGTATTCTGCAAATACTGCTTTCAGGTCTTCTTCGGTGGCGCGGTAAGACAGATTTCCAATGTAGATAGTCATGTCGATCGAACTGAACTTGTTGTGCTATACATAATAACCTGTTAATTTAACTGTCACGTGCTATGTAGTATACAACTGGGCGATCGACTCCGACTAAAAGGGTTTGGCGCATTGACCAACCCTTGGTAATGGCTGCAATAGTTAGCTTAATCAAAACTCATCCGCAGGGCGAATCAGGATATGAGTTTTGGGGCGACGAGAAATCCCACCCCTGAACAATACTTGATTTTCATCAGATCAGTGATAGGTGGGCGACGAATCACCAAGCATCTTGGGAAACAAAGCGACTAACAAGGTATAGCAATCCTCGCATCATTTGTGAATTTCTTAGGAATGAGAATTAAATAACTTCCACTCTTGAAAGTGGGATGGGCGTCCCGCCCGTCCAAAAAGGAGGGGCGGGACGCCCATCCCACAATAACAATTAAAATTGTAAGTTATTTAATGCGCGATCCTTACTCCCTCCCTGCGGCTTCGGGGAGGGTTGGGGTGGGGTAAAAAATTTACGATTTATTTAGGATTGCTATATGGTTCATAAAGTTCTAATATAAGTTAATTTAAGAAGGAAAATGATACAATTAGATTTGATACTTTTTATGCTCCGGCAACCTACCGAAACAATGAAAAAATGCTTTAATAATGATGAAAAATGGTCATAAAAAGAGGCAAATCAGTAAATAAAGTAATCAAGAAAAAGGGCGAAAGTAATATAGTTGTCGCCCCCTTCGCCTGATTTATCATAAGACTGAAAAATTATGGTCAAAACTTACAAATATTTTCCGTTTTATCCACAAAACAAATTATCAATAATTAGGAAAGGCGATCGAGTTTGCATTCCGTCAACTTTCTCAGCAAGATATTTGGAACTGCTCTACACACTGCTGTTATTGTACTTCATCAATCTGAGAAAGGCTATACGGGAATCGGTTGTGTCTGTGCAGACTTTCTAGCGGGAAGTGAGCAATTCAATCTAGCCAAATCTGGAAATCCCGTAAGGGAAAAACGCGAAAAGCCAAACTGTGAAGTTTGGAAACCCACGCCATAACTGTAATCAGTTTGGCGTTGGGAGGATGTTACTGCTTTTCCTTAGTCGATCGAGATTGACTGAGGCCCCGTGCTTTTACCGTTGGTGGGTTCGGCTGGGGGAGTAGTGTAGGAAGTTGAACCAGCTTGCTCGTCGATCCAGCTTTTAACGGGATCTTCGTGAAGGTTGAGTCGAAGCAGGCCAGATAAAAATCCGCCCGCGAAGGCGATCGGCTGTTCGATCAATTCTTTCGCCATTGGGATGAGTTCGTCGATGAACATTCAAGAGTCTCCTTGTGTTGCAGGGGTTCTACCTTAACTGTATCGTTTGTACTGCGATGCTGGCAGCGGCCTACAAAAAACCTTCCAGCCCTGAAGATGGGCGATCCTCTTCGAGGGCTTCGCTAACGGGCAATTTTTCGGCTCATGACTTACAATGCTAATCACATTGCTGCAAAAATTTTATGTGCCGTTTGCTTGGCTACCTCGGGGAGCCGATTTTACTCGATGCTATTCTGTACAAGCCGGAACATTCCCTAATTGTGCAGAGTTACCAGCCCCGCGAAATGACTTCTGGCCTACTCAATGCTGACGGTTTTGGTATTGGTTGGTATCACCCGCACTTAGATACTGACCCGTTTACTTATAAAAATGTACAGCCAATTTGGAGCGACATTAACCTGCCGAGTATCAGTCGATACGTTGAATCCGGATGCGCGATCGGATATGTTCGCAGTGCAACTTCAGGACAATCTGTAGATTTGAGCAACTGTCAGCCGTTTCAGAACGATCGCCTGCTGTTCGTACACAACGGCTTCGTGAAGAATTTTCGGCAAACTCTTTACAGACCAATTCGCGATCGCCTCAGCGATACGCTTTATCAATCAATTAACGGCACTACAGATTCAGAGCATATCTTCGGCTTGTTTGTCAATGAATTGACAGCCGGAAATCTGACTCTAGAAGCTGCTTTACAAAACACGCTGAAAACTTTGGCAGAGCTAGCAAACTTTCACCAAGTAGAATTTTCAGCTAATATAATTATCAGCGACGGACACCAGCTCATTGCCTCTCGCTTTGCTTCCCAAAAAGCCCCTCCTTCCCTCTATTGGCTGCGAGACGATTTAAATTTCCCGGATTCTGTCATCATTGCTTCTGAACCTTTATTTGATGGCAATTGGCACGAGTGTCCAGTCCAGAGCATTATCACTACCGGAGTAGATCGTGAGATCGAAATCTATCCAATCTTGTAGAGAGGCAATTTATCGCGATTTGCAGCAGTGTCGCCGCGGCACTTTCAAGCTATTTACAGACATCGACTACGATACTTTTTGCCGCCAAGCTCATCCTGATTTCAGTCCAGTTGGCTGGCACTTAGGTCACATTGCTTATACTGAGGATTTGTGGCTGTTACAGCGATGTGCTGGCTTGGAACCTGTCTTGCCTCAGTATCACCAACTGTTTGCTGCTGATATTTTGCCGAAAAAACAACGGGTTTTTCTGCCGACGTTACCTGAAGTTGAATTATATCTGGACGCGGTTAGAAAAAAGCTGTTAGATTATTTGGAAGTCGCGCCGATCGACGAGCAAGAACGTCTCTGGCGGTTTATTATTCAGCACGAAAGCCAGCACTGCGAAACTGTTGCTTTCGTGTTGCAAATGCACAACAAGAAGGAAGAAGGAAGAGGGAAGAAGGAAGAAGGAAGAGGGAATGAGGAAGGAAGATTAATTTCCAATTACCGATTACCAATTGCAGATTACAAATTACCAATTACCGATTCCCCGGCGATTGAAATTCCGGGCGGGGAATTTTATATGGGAAGCGATGCTGCTGAGGCTTTGGATAACGAGCGATCGCGCCACCTGTGTTATGTAGAAGCATACTCGATCGATCGCTATCCCGTCACTTGCCGTCAATACCGAGATTTCATGGAATCCGGTGGCTATCAAAACCCTGATTGGTGGTCAGCGGACGGCTGGAAATGGCTGCAAGGCGAAGCCGTCTCTCGACCGCTTTACTGGTCAGAAAATCCAGCTTTCAACAACCATCCAGTCTGCGGCGTGAGTTGGTACGAAGCCGAAGCTTACTGCAACTTTATCGGCAAGCGTTTGCCATCGGAAGCCGAATGGGAAAAAGCTGCAACTTGGGATGCCACAAATCAAAAATATCGCATCTATCCTTGGGGAGAAGAACCGCCAAACGGCAGCCTGTGCAATCACGGTAATAATATTGCCAATACCTCGCCAGTGGATGCCTTTCCCAAAGGAGCAAGTGCGGTGGGTTGCTGCGATATGTTAGGCAATGTTTGGGAGTGGACTGCTTCAACTTTTGACGCCTATCCGGGATTTGAAAGTTATCCTTACAGGGGATATTCTCAAGTTTATTTTGATGGAGAACACCGGGTTTTGAAAGGCGGGAGTTGGGCAACTTTTCCGCAGGCTCTGCGATCAAGTTTTCGGAATTGGTATTATCCGGGCGTGCGGCAAATTATTGCTGGTTTTCGGTGCGCTAAGTAGTTCGCTAGGTAATTGTAACTACCCTCAACTTTGTTCATAGTCAGGAATTTATTCATCGGAAAAGTCCGATGAATAAATTCTTTAATAATTGCATTATAAAGCTTATTTGACGAACATCAAATAAATGGCTGGAGAGGGAATTGGGGACAAAATTTGTTTGTGAAATGCCCAACTTTTTTCCATGTAACAAGCTCAAACAAAACAAGTTTGGTTAAGTATTCAATAATTTTTGTGGATAGATTTTAAGTTTTAATTGTGGAAGCGAGATCCATCGGGTGAGACAATACAGAACGGAGAGTGGCCTGAAAAATCTGACTTGAGCGCGATATTTGGCAACGCGACTGCGTGCTATACCGATATGTGCATCTAAAAATTACTTTATGAAATCCCCAAGACTGTCCGACACGACAAACTCAGCCTCAACGAAAGAAAACCGGCTGCACTTAGAGCGACTGGTGAGCTCTGCGGCACTGACACCCGCAGAAATCAATGCTGGCAGCGATGTAGTTAGCGGGTTGACTCAAACCCCCAAATCCCTGCCTCCAAAGTATTTCTACGACGATCGCGGCTCGAACCTGTTTGAGTTGATTTGTCAGTTGCCGGAATACTACTTGACGCGCACTGAAACGGCTATTTTGCAGGGGTGCGCGGGGGCGATCGCCAATTTAACTGGCCCCTGCGAAATCGTCGAACTCGGCAGCGGCAGTTCCACCAAAACTCGGATTCTCCTTGATGCTTACAGTCAACTGGAATATCCCCTGCACTATTTGCCGATCGACATCAGTCCTACTATCCTAGAAAGCAGCGCTTGTCAACTGTTGGCCGATTATCCGTCGCTCCAGATTCACGGACTTGTCAGCACATACGAATTAGCCTTAGCTAAAATTGCACCGTCGCCCTTGCCAACCCGAATGATTTGTTTTCTCGGCAGTACCCTCGGCAATCTCAATGCTCAAGAATGCGATTTGTTCTTCTCGCAAATTGTCGGTGCATTGCAGCCGGGAGAGTATTTTTTGCTGGGAATTGACTTGGACAAATCTAAGGATATTTTAGAGCCTGCCTACGATGACAGTCAAGGAGTAACAGCAGCATTTAACTTGAATATGCTGCGACATTTAAATCGAAAATATGAGGGAAATTTTGATTTAGCACAGTTCGAGCATTGGGCTTTTTACAATCAAGAGGAATGTCAAATAGAAATGCACTTGAAAAGTAAAAAAGCGCAAACAGTGCAGTTGCGTTCTCTCAATTTAACGGTTGAATTTGCAGCGGGAGAAACTATCCGCAGCGAAATATCGCGCAAGTTTAATCTCAATACTGTAAAAAAAGAACTTTCGCAGCGTGGTTTAATTCCAGTGCAGGTTTGGACAGATCCAAATCAGTGGTTTGGCTTGATGCTTTGTCAGATGTCAGTTGACAGTTGACAGTTGACAGTTGACAGTTGACAGTTGGCAGTTGGCAGTTGGCAATTGCCAATTGTTATTTGTTATTTGTTTTGAATATCTCCCAATAATCAGTAACTACTGACTACTGACTGCTGACTACTGACTACTGACTACTGACTACTGACTAATTAACAAATCGGCCGCTGTCCGGGTTTGACGGCGTGAATGTACTCGCTGCCCGATGTCGGCCATCCCCGCTTATAATAAGCTTCCTCCGGCTTCCCCCAGCCCAACTGCAACAAAATTTCTAGAAAATCCAACTTTTCCCACTTCGAGAGGCTGGCCCATTCTGTGCGCTGGGCTATAGCCTCTACATCAACCGACTCGATCGCTCGAAAATCCTTTCCGCTGTTAACACTTAAATACAAATCCATCCCGGCAGTTACCTGCTGCCAGAATTCCAACATAGCAATCTTAGCTGCCTTCAACGTAATCAAATCAACCGGTAGAGCTATTAATTCGTCATCCACTGCCGGATAGCGTAGAGTATTGCCTTTAACCGCAATTTCCCGCCAGACAATCCCAGAAACTTGATGTTCCCGCTGGTATTCGTGTACGGCTGCCTTAAAATTTTGATAAGCGGTGAACTTCTGTACGCCCTCAGATTTGAGAAAGCGGTCAATCACGGGGTTGCCTGTAGCAGGAGTTTCAGTCAAGTTGAGGCGCCGCCCATACAAGCAGGCTTGGCGCTCTTCTTCGAGGATTTTAATGAGTTCCGCCGTGCTGTAGACCTTGGACATCTTTATTCAGGCAAAATCAAGATATTGGCTGATATTCGGCTGGTTTTCTCGACTAATCTTCGGTAAAGATAGTTTTGCTGTTCTAGGCAATATTCAGTTTTGCCGTTATTCTAGCTTTTCTTGCTGCTTAATTCTAGTTTGATAGTTTACAGGCGTCGAGCCGCGAAATCCCGACAGCCTCTTAAAAAAAGCAGTTAAGAGGAAGAGGGTACTGAATCACGAACTAGAGTGGGAACTGGATCGCGAACGTATCTCGCCGGATTTTTCGCCAAAAACAAAGCCCCCTCCTTGGAGGGGGCAAAACTGATTTAGAGGTTTGGGAGTTTTATTGGATGGGTCGATCAAACAACCCGAAAAAAAGGCAGCATTCGCACCTGCCGTCAACTACCAAAACTCAAATTTTCAGTCTCAAAGCTTAGTAGCGTCGAGCAGAGCGATCTTTGTCGCCCCAGCCGCCGCCACCCGGGCGTTTGTTGTCTTCGCGAGGTTTGGCTTTGTTGACTTTCAAGTCACGGCCCATCCACTCAGCACCGTCTAAAGCTGCGATGGCTGCTGCTTCTTCTGCCTCGCTTGCCATTTCCACAAAAGCAAAACCCCGCATCCTGCCTGTTTCCCGGTCCATTGGCACTTGGACGCGGCTTACAGTACCGTACTCGGCAAATACTTCGTTGAGGTCATCTGATGTTACCTCATATGAAAGATTACCCACGTAAATCGACATAAAATCTCCAGAATCATTAGGGTGCAGAGACTTAGATTCGGAGAGACGCTTGTAAATAAACACCAACAAACTACGCAACCGAATTTAATTCTTGGAAAACCACTATAACATGAAGCCAGCAGAATCAGCAATTGGCTGTCATAATTTTCAATGTTGGGTGCCGAGCGGGCAATCGGCAACAGAAAGTATTCTTGATAAATGACATCTTACACTCTTGGCATCCTCCGGTTGGTTTCTTGGTGCGCGATCGACCTGATATCTGAGATTTTGCGTCGCTGTTACCAGGTTGATTGGGTCTGATTGAGACCAGTGCCTGAGATTCACTTATAACTAACATCACCCACTGTTATCCCTGGACAAGCCTCCTGCCCGTTCCACCAGAGATAAATGTTTTTAGCCCAGGATTAATATTCCGAGTCAATCTCCCATCTTCCATCTCCCGTCTCTCATCGCATCCGATTTAGCGCCCGATAATGGCGGCTCCCCAATAATTATCAAAAGAGTTATTAGCCATATCTACGCGCATTTCATAGTTAGATAGCAATCCTCGCATCATTTGTGAATTTCTTACTTGCTCCCCGATCTCGCGGGGAGGGTTGGGGTGGGGTAAAAATTTTACGACTCCTGCAAGGATTGCTATCTAAGTATAATTATTTCTTTAATATTTCCATTTTATTCATTTTTTAAGGCTTTATGTAGTTTCTCTATTTGCTCTTTCTCTAAGATGATTCTCGGCTGTGATTTTTACACTAATTGCATGAAGTTTGTTTTCGACTCTACCGTATTTAAATGCCTAAAAGCTTATGTCCTAGGAAAGATGCGATCGCACTCCTATCTCCCTAGCATTGTAAAAGTTGAACGTCCACAGTCCACAAAGATTGTCTAGTACAGACAGAAGCAAGCCTAGACAAAAGAGCGTGGAGCAGTTACAGAGGATTTTAAATGGTTATAAACAGTTCGTTGACCCGGCCTTTGGCTATCGTGACGGGTGCCTCTAACGGTATCGGCTACGAACTCGCCAAACAGTTCGCTCAAAACGGCTTCGATCTCCTAGTCACCGCCACCGGAGCGAGCATCAATGAAGCGGCTCAAGCCTTTGAGGGGCTCGGTGCCAAAGTCGAGACAGTGCAGGCAGACCTCGCTACCTACGACGGTGTTGAGACGCTCTACAACCAGATAAAAGCGACTAATCGGCCAGTGGATGCGATCGCAATTAATGCCGGTGTCGGCGTCGGTGGCGACTTTGCCCGCGAGACAGACTTGAAGGACGAACTAAATCTGATTAACCTCAACGTTGTCTCGTCTGTGCATTTGGCTAAACGGGTAGTCAAGGATATGGTCGATCGCGGCCAAGGACGGATTCTATTCACTTCCTCCATTGCCGCCCTAATGCCGGGGCCATTCGAGGCAGTCTATGCAGCATCCAAAGCCTTCATCCACTCGTTTTCCGAAGGACTCCGCAATGAGTTAAAAGATACAGGTGTAACTGTCACCTCGCTGATGCCCGGTCCCACCGATACTAACTTCTTCCACCGGGCGGGAATGGATGACACGAAGGCGGGCGCCGACAAGAAAGATGATCCAGCCGAGGTTGCCAAACAGGGATTTGAAGCCTTGATGGCTGGTAAGGACAACATCATTGCAGGTTCGCTCAAGACAAAGATTCTAGCCAGCGCAAGCAAGGTTTTGCCTGATACCGTTAATGCCGAAATGCACCGCCAGCTTACTGAACCGGGTTCTGCCAACCAATAATTTCCGCCCGTCTTACTATGCTTATGTGTAGATTTAAAGAAAGTAAACATCGCAGATAGTGGCAAGATTGCAGCCAATAAAAGCGTGTTTACTTCTCCCAGTAGTGACGACGATTTAGCGAATTTTTCTCAGGCGTTCATCGATGGCATTATGCAGCATCGGCCTTGGATGCGAACTGAGTAATAAATGGTTCCCGCCTAAGTAATTTAGTACAGCACATTTATGCAAATTCATCATCTCAATTGTGGCTGTATGTGTCCCATTGGAGGGGCGCTTTTCGATGGCTTTAGTAGCGGTTTGACGGCTAACCTCGCCTGCCACTGTCTGCTGGTTGAAACCAATCAGGGACTTGTTCTGATTGATACCGGCTTCGGATTGCGGGATATCCAGTCGCCTTACTCTCGGCTCAGCCCGTTTTTCGTTTATTTTAATAACATCCAGTTCGATCGCAAGTACACGGCAATCCATCAAATTGAACAGCTCGGATTTTCACCAAGCGATGTGCGCCATATTGTACTCACCCACCTCGACTTCGATCATGCCGGTGGTCTAGAGGATTTCCCTGAAGCAACCGTACACGTCATGCAGGCTGAAATCGATGCCGCACACGATCGGCATGGTTTCATCACAAAAAGGCGCTATCGTCCGGGGCAGTGGGATGAAGTCAAACGGTGGAAATACTATTCGGCGGGTGGCGAACCTTGGTTTGGTTTTGAAGCAGTCCGCGAGCTCGACGGATTGCCGCCGGAAATTTTGCTAATCCCGTTGGTGGGGCACACGCGCGGTCATGCTGGCATTGCCATTGATACACCCGATGGCTGGCTTCTGCACGCAGGCGATGCCTATTTCTACCGACACGAGATGGATGCAGCTAACCGACGCTGCACGCCCGGTCTGCGCGCCTACCAATGGATGATGGAGGTCGATCGCAAGGCTAGGTTGCTCAATCAAGGCCGGCTGCACGCATTATCGGTGCAGCATAGTAAAGATGTGCGCGTGTTTTGCAGTCACGATGCTATTGAGTTAAAAGCCTTCGTTGACGGACCTAGGAACTCTTAAAACTAGAAATTTCATCATTACTATTGATTACACCAAGTAGGCGGTTGGGGAAGTTGCAGCCGGACTGCGCTCTGGATTTTGATACATCTTAAATTCAAAACTCATACTAAGTTGCGTTCAAAGAGCTTATTCTTAAATGTGGGAAATATGTCATTGAGCGCCAGCGCTCCCGGTTAAATGCTAGATTGACAAGTTCTTGACAAAGCTCATCGATTACCTTAGACATTGACTTGAATATTAGGTTATTAAAGTAGTTTTCGGGTAAATTTCCCCACTGATGTTCAACTGGCATTAATTCCGGGCTATTTGAATCTAATCTAACTAGCACAAACTATAAAATAGGTGTCGGTTTATTTCCCTGACCCAAAATTATGGGATACTTTTTGCACGAATTGCTGTTGGAGAGACAAAGCATTGACTCATCCCTCAACCTCTCGTGCCTTGCGAAACTTTTCCTGTAATTGCTCGCACGCAGTCTCTAAGGGGATTCCCTCACCCCGCGATAGTTTTGCCTCCGCTTCCTCCACCGAAGAGCGCACCTCCTCCACCCACTCCCAATAATGCTGGCGTGTTTGAGTCAAAGTCTGGAGGGCTTTTGTAATAACCTCTTCCGGCGAGCTAAACTGCCGCGCGTGCTAATTGCGCTTCGATCAATTTCATTTGCTCAGGACTCCAAGTAATATTGATAAGAATCTCCCGGAGTCTCGCTGACACAAATCCCTTTTCTAAGAATAGCGCTACTTTCTGGGCAGTGCGATCGTCCAGAAAAATGGCTGGACAGTGCCGGATCTGCCAAGTTGATTGAAACTTTGTTTAAATTAACACTCATAGTGTGTAGATTTAAAGCCGTTACAAGCTTTAAATTTTTTTATTGATAAAAATTATAAAGCTTAAAATATTTGGCGAACAGGTTCGGAAATTGAGAAAAGCTAGGGGGCTAAGCCAAGAGGAGTTAGCTGAACTAGCAGAACTGCATCGAAATTACATTGGTGGCATTGAACGTGGCGAGAGAAATGTTGCACTTCTGAATATTGTGCGTCTAGCTAAAGCTTTGGAAGTACCGCTAAGCAAATTGTTGGAGGGGATAGAGTAAATGACTTCACCTTATGCGGGGCTTGCCACAGAAGATTGGGCAGTAAAAACGCGGGAGCTGATAGAGATACATCCACTTAGCCCCAACGAAATATATGAAGTAGTAAGCTGTTGTGCATTTAAAACGCATAGTAGTATAATATAACATAATGATATTCAGACAAAGTGAATGCCTGCTAAAAATTTTCTAAGTTCCGAAACAAAGGAAACT
>NZ_JAUPTE010000129.1:0-9608 GCF_036701705.1 Microcoleus sp. w1-18aA5
AAAAGGCGATCGTTCCTTGTAGTGCAAGGGTTTGTGAGATTTGAACATTCCCCCTACTGGGGGAACTTCAGATTAAACGCTTTGTAGTAGCGTTTGAAGTACAGTTCCACCTTCCCTCAGTTTTCCCACAATCCCAACAAGTTGATGGCAACCTCTGAGTAATGGACTCTCACATCCCGCTGCACTTCGGCTATCCGTTCCTCAATTAGTCGAGTCGTAATTCCAATTTTAGAGAATGAGTGAGGAAACTTTAAAAATTTATGGACAGACTGAAACGGAATTGCAATGCTGTATCAGCCATCCGCTAGAGACAGGACTTTTCCAGAAAAGCGTTGTTTTTTGGACGTTTTATACACAAAAGCCAAACTCTAACTTAACTGCTTGTAGCGAAGTATACACTTGATTGTGGTTATAAGTCTCTCTAAAGAATTATTTGTATATTCTCCTGAAGACAGATGATAGCAGCCACCAAGGTAAATAACATACAAAGTGTACAGAGTTATTAGGTAATCTAAAGGCAGAATTTAAAAGTAGTCTATTTGCGCCCTGTAGGAAAGACATTCGACTTACGCACTTGCCCAAGCTAAACAAAGTGGCAGTATGTGGCGTACTCTTGTGCCTTAATTCAGGATAATGACTACTTTATATTTGATACTTAATTAATTAAGTTTACCTAATTTCTTGTTGTTCTGTTCTACCTATCCGACTCTAATTACCCTGTTGTTATAAGTACCTCTCAAGAATGGTTGGTATATTCTCCTGAATACGGAGGATAGCAGCGACCAAGGGAAATAACATCACAATCTACAGAGTTATTGGGGAATCTAAAACCAGAATTAACAGCACTCTATTTGCGCCTTATAGGGCATAGATTCGGCTTACGCACCTGCCAAAGTTGAACAAAGTTGCAGTAGGTCGCGTACCCTTGTGCCTTACTTCAAGTTAATGACCAATTGAGCTTTGATTCTTAATTAGGTTTACCTGATTTTTTCTTTCTCGGCTCTATCTGTCACACCCTAACCACCATCTGGTAATACGCTTCTTTGTAGATGGCACAAAGGATACCCGAAATTTTCGCAGTTTAAGACATTTGTGTTGCTTGTAGGTCATTGGGTATACCCAGACTGACCAATTTTCCTTTTACCCGATCACACTTATTTAATAAGAAGTCTCATGGTTAACTTACTCAGACCGCCCAGTGTTTCTTCAAGTTCTCGCTTCGGTACTGTAACTGGTTTGTGGAGGCAACAGTCTCTTTACGACAGGAGGGCGCTTAAGACTGGTATCGTCCATTTCGGGCCTGGTCGTTTTTTTAGGGGCTACCTCGCCTACATAATACATAACTATCTTGCACAGCAGGGTGCCCAAGAGCAGAGATGGGGGATTTGTGGGGTTAGCCTCAAGAGTCAACAGACCATTACTAGGTTGAAACCGCAGAGATTCCTTTACACTTTGACCAAACATTCTAGTTGCGCTCAAAATCGTGAGGAAGCGGAAGTTATCGGTTCTATCAGGGAAATAGTTAATGGTAGAGACAAGTGCGAGTATGTGCTTGAAAAGATGGCATCTCCTTCTGTGCACCTGGTGACTCTGACAATTACTCAAGGAGGCTACCACCTAGACAAGAATTTTAATCTCGACACAGCGAATGAAGACATCGCGCACGATCTGCAAAATCCTTCGACTCCAACTACTGCAATTGGTTTTATCGTAGAGGCGCTACGCAGACGACGCGATCGCAAAATGACCCCGTTCACCACACTTTCTTGCGACAACCTCCCAAGAAACGGGGATATCCTGCAAAAAGCAGTGCTAGCTTACGCTGAAGAGATCGATCCTCAACTTGCAGAATACATCAGGGATAACGCGGTGTTCCCTAATTCAGTGGTAGACAGGATTGTGCCTCAAGAACAGGAATCCGACTATAACTACCCCAGCCGACTCTTGCAGGTTCGCGATCGCGCACCCATTGTAACCGAACCATTTTGGCAGTTTGTCGTGGAAGACAAATTCACAGGCGATCGCCCCAAGTGGGAAGATACGGGGGTGATTATGACTAGCGACATCACTCCCTTTCTGTATATGAAGTCGAGATTTTTGAATG
Source organism: Microcoleus sp. w1-18aA5 (assembly GCF_036701705.1). NCBI lineage: Bacteria > Bacillati > Cyanobacteriota > Cyanophyceae > Oscillatoriales > Microcoleaceae > Microcoleus > Microcoleus sp. w1-18aA5. The sequence goes on from NZ_JAUPTE010000129.1 coordinate 2,105, forward strand.
CAGTACACTCCTTCATAGCCTGTTTAGCTGTAAGAGCAGGTATAGAGTATATGCACGAGGCGATCGCCCTACCGGAATTCCACTTGTTTACTCGGCATCTCATGGACGATATCGCAGCAGCAACACCAGTGCCTCGCGAGATGTGTGAACAATATATGGAACAAGTGTTACTAAGGCTCAGTAACGAAGATCTTCCCGATACTACTGAGAGAATCTCTTCAGAAACAGCGAGGAAAGTAGGCAAGTATATATTTCCGATACTTCAGGATGCCTATTGCCGAAAAGTCAGCATGAAGCGGATTATACTTCCTGTTGCGGCGTGGCTGCTTGCAGTCCGAGAAGAGGCGTGCGAGTCTGGTCAACCCTATCATGCCAAGGATACCCAAAGCGCAATTACAGCGATTCAAGAAGGCGCCGTAATTAGTGGGATTTTGGGGTTGGACAATTGCGAACACACAGAGGTCGTAGATAATGAATGCCAACAAGCTTTGCGAGATATCCAAACCCACGGACTATTGACTACGCTTAAGAATTACTGTGAGGGAGGTCTTTTAAATGAAACAGTTTCAGCATGATTTGGTGGTGCTTTTCGATCATGACGGAACAGTTGTTGACAGTGAAACCATAGCACTTAAGAGCGCATGGAGGCTGACAAATGAAGTGGCTCGTGAGTTCCCTGGTGCTCAACATTATGATCTTGAGGACTTTGTTAAAAGCTTCGCCGGGAAACCCTACAGGGAAATACTCAAAAAGCTCTACCCAGACTCATCAACCAGTCTTAATGAGCGTGATATTGACTTTCTTGTGGCTGAAGAAGAAAAGAGAGCGATCGAACGGCTTACTATAGAGGCAAAAGCGACTGTAGGAACGCCCCAAGTGCTGTCTTCCCTGCGCGACGACGGAGTTGAATATGCGCTAGTAAGTAACAGCAGCTTACAGCGGCTGAGTGCTTGCCTTAGTTCTGCAGCCCTAACCGACTATTTCCCCAGCGAGCAGGTATTTAGCGCTCACGACTCTCTCCCGGTTCCGCGTCCCAAGCCACTTCCTGACATCTACCTATATGCAGTGGAATGTCTGGAAGCTGAAGTTTCCGATTGCGTGGCAATTGAAGATTCTATCAGTGGGGTAAGGTCTGCCGTTGCCGCTGGAATTGGGCAGATTATCGGTTATGTAGGGGGAACTCATATCAGCGAGGATGAACGAAAAAGCCGTGCAGATGCTCTTGAGTCGGCTGGTGCCCACCAAGTTATCGATCGGATGCACGACCTTATCGGTCTATTATCACCAACCCCAGTGTAAAGACACGGGGCATCAGGCGATCGCTGGATGCCGTTAGTTAGGATGGTGAAAAATGGCGTTGCTGAATATCAAGAATTCTGGGCCATCGAATGCTTCACTTTATCAATCCAACCTTGGCTCAGACTCAACACCTGCGAATAAGACAAGTCCGTATCTAACACCAAATCAAACACAGACGGCTTAACTAAACGGGGAAACCATCGATGAAATAGCCTTCCTATCGTCAACCGCAAGAAAAACTCAACCACCAACAACTTAGTGCGAGGAAACGAATAATTTGATAACTCTTGCAAGGCATGGGCATCCGGGACTCGCTGCTGTGAAAACTGCGGCAAAACCTTCCCCCAATCATCCCCATACTCCTCCAACAATTGTCCCAAAATTAGCACATCTTCTAAGGAAGAATTACACCCCTGCCCAATCGAGGGAGACACCGCATGAGCAGCATCGCCAATCAGCAACACACTATCGCCCTCATGAAAGCGATCGCAGCGTACCGTTAGCACCTTTGCCACTGGACGCTTCAACAACGCTTCCGCTTCTTCCCACGACATCAACTGACCAAACAGCGGGAAATTTTCCTCAAAAAATGCCTTGACTTCTTCTTTCGTGGATAATCCTTCTAGGGGATTAGTCTGTGCATCAAAAATAATCACGCCATTCAACTGATCTCCTGGCTGGGGTACCATCAACATCCGGGTTTTATTATTCAAATTCCAGGCATGGATTTTATTCGGTTCTAACTCCACTCCAGCAGTCGGATTGAGCCGACTTAAAAACACCGATTTATAGGCATCTGGAACATAGCTTTGGGAACACGACAAGCCTGCATTCTCGACTAAATAGTCTCGAATTTGCGATCGCGCCCCATCGGCACCCACCAGTAGATCGTAGTGAACGGTAAAGCTATCTCCTTCTGAAGGTTTCAACATCACGGTTTTAGCCGTTGCATCCACAGCCGTACATTCACAGTTGAAATGTACTTTAACCTGATTTGGACTAGAGGTTTCGGTTAATTGTTTCAACAAAACCGTCACGAGGCGATTGCGATCGATTGTGAGAACCGGATTTTCACGAGGAATCCGTCGGGATTTGCCATTTTTCCGATAAATAATCGTCCCGTGACAGAACACACTTTGAGCAGCGATCGCCTCCTCTAACCCAGCAATGGCTCGAATGGCTTTTCTGCCCCGTTCCTGAAGCGAGAGCGGAAATGTGCGGTTTCCAAAAACATCAGTCAACCGAGGATCGGGACGACGTTCATAGATATCAATATGGTAGTTGCCCCGACGCAATAAATAATGTGCCAGTAACAGTCCAGCCGGACCCGATCCAATGATTACAACGTTTTGAACCATAGGGGTTTACCAAATAGGATGAGTTGATGTACCGAACTTTATTATGCTTCCCGGCAGAGCCCCGACTTCTGAATCAAATTGATTCAGGGCAATCAGGGTTTCAACAAAGAAGTGGGGGTCTGGGTGGTCTTTTTATCTGCGATCGGCAACCCCTAAAAAGTTAGATATTCTCAAGAATAGCTTGGGCGACAACTTCATCGGCGATCGGTTTTGCGATCGACTTGCCATGCAGATCCGCCAAAATATAGTCCACCTTTTTAAACCATCCTGCAATACTGATAATCAGCCGTCATCACAAGGTCATACATTAAGATGAACAGCAATACCAGCACAGACTCAACAATCAAGCTGAATCAAGCATCCCTGTCTCGTTTACCTGGAAACGTGCGCGTACCCAAGTACGATCGCCATCAAATTACTAATGGAATTGTGCATATTGGGGTTGGTGGATTTCATCGATCGCACCAAGCGCTCTATCTCGATGATTATTTCCATCAGAATCCTGGTAGTGACTGGGGCATCTGTGGTGTGGGATTGCTTGACAATGAATATGACAGGCGAATGCGGGATGCGCTTCTGCCCCAAGATTGTTTGTATACCTTAGTTGAGCGATCGCCTGAGAGCGATCGCGCTCGGATCATTGGTTCAATTACTCGATATCTATTTGCACCAGACAATCGTCAAGCAGTTATTGAAGCATTAGCCGATCCCAAATGCCGAATTGTTACTCTAACGATCACTGAAAGCGGCTACTACTACATTGAAGGAAGTGGCAATTTCGATGTAAACCACCCGACGATGCAGCACGATTTGCAACATCCTGACCAACCAATTGGGACATACGGTTTTTTGACAGCCGCACTCGAAAAGCGGCGTAAACAGGGGTTGGCACCCTTTACAGTCTTGTCCTGCGACAATATCCAGGGCAACGGCAACATGGTGCGGAAAATGCTAACGACATTTGCCCAAATGCGCGATCGGGATTTAGGAAGTTGGATTGCTGAACACGTTGCGTTTCCTAACTGCATGGTCGATCGCATTACTCCGCTGACAACTCCAGCAGATATCAAAATGGTGGCCCAACAGTTTGGTATTGATGATGCGTTTCCCTGCGTCGCGGAACCTTTCATTCAGTGGGTAATCGAAGATACCTTTTGTGCAGGCAGACCCGATTGGGAATCCGTTGGCGTACAGATGACTAAGGATGTTCATCCCTATGAAATGATGAAAATTCGGCTGCTTAATGCCAGCCATATGCTGATTGGCTATCTCGGCTCTCTGGCAGGTTATAACTACGTTTATGAAGTCATGGCTGACCCTTTGTTTCAGCAAGCCGTTGCTAACCTGATGGATGAGGTGACACCTACGCTTCAACCCGTTCCGGGGATTGATTTAGACGATTATAAAAAAACTTTAATTGAACGGTTTTCTAATCCTAAAATTCGCGATCAGCTTCCACGCCTTTGCCTGAATGGATCGGCAAAAATTCCTAAGTTTGTTTTGGGATCGATCCGCGATAAATTACAACTTGGAGGTGCGATCGATTACCTAAGTTTGACGATCGCTGCTTGGTGTCGCTATCTCAATGCTTACGATGACCAAAACCGTCCTATCGTCATTGATGACCCTTTAGCAGACAACCTCACTCAACAAGCCCGCTCAGGTAAAACAGATCCCACTCCATTTCTCAGCCTATCTGAAATTTTTGGAGATTTAGTAAAGTCCCCACGTTTCGTCGAGGCTGTTGCTGACAAGTTGCGTAATTTGCATGAGTTTGGTTCTCAAGGAACGCTAGGCCGATTGTCGTAAGTACCATCTGCATCCGTATTGCCTCTGGCTAAAGCATCTATCTTAAGGTGGATTCTCCTGAGTGAGTCACTCAGGTTCAATGGAGAAGACCGTGTATGTATACGGATGAATTTTCATGAAGCGCGACGCCACAGGCAAGTTTCTTAGCAATTGGAACTCGGAGACGAAAGAACGAGTGAGCGTATCTCTCACTAATACAGCATGGCGATCGCTCGATAAAGAGGCTCACAGGCGAGGAATTTCTCGCTCTGAAGTCATTGAACGCTTTGCCCGCACTCTTGAAGGCGAACAGTTGTTCCCTGCCCAAGAAACTGAGGGCAAGGTAGCAATAATTCTGGAAAGCATTACGGATGCTTTTGTCGCCTTCGATCGCGACTGGCGCTACACCTACGTGAATGGGGCGGCGGCTCAAATCCTGCACAAAACACCAGAAGATCTACTAGGAAAGCACGTTTGGAATGAGGTTTTTCCTGAGCTAGTTGGTGCAATTCCCTATCGAGAACTCCATCGGGCAATGACGGAACAAGTTCCTGTTTCCTGGGAAGAATTTGGGGAATATGTCCAGCGTTGGATAGAGGCGAAGGCCTATCCCTCGACGGCAGGAGTAGCAGTTTATTTTCGCGATATTACAGAACGCAAGCAAGCAGAGGCAGAACGAGAACGGTTATTGCACGAGCTTGAAATCGAACGCGCCCGATTTGAAGCCGTTTTGCGACAGATGCCTGCGGGTGTAATAATTGCCGATGCGGCATCCGGTAAGTTAGTTCTAGCGAACGAACAAACCAAGCAAGTTGTTGGGTATGACTATGAACAGTCGCTTGAGATTGAGGAATATGCACCCATTGCTCCCTTTGAAGCCTTTGGCTCAGATGGTCAGCTCTATGCCCCTCATGAGTATCCCCTGGCGCGATCGCTAAAAACCGGTGAGGTCGTTACCAACGAAGAGATGGAAATTCATCAAGATGATGGTAGCCGCGTCTTCATTAACATCAACTCAGCACCAATTCTAGATAGTCAGGGAGAGATTGTTGCAGCCGTTGTTATCTTCCAAGATGTGACGGATTACAAACAGGTTGAACAGGCATTACGAGAGAGCGAAGAACGCTTGCGATTGGCATTAACGGCGGCTCAGATGGTGGTCTGGGATATGGATTTGCCGACCAATCAGGTCGTGTGTTCTGCTAATGCTCTAGACGTTTGGGGTTTTCATGAAGGGACGGGAGAAGAGTTTGTTGCGCTCATTCATCCAGACGATCGACAACAGGTGCTCCAAGCAACGGTAGGGGCAATGGCTGGAGAACAGCCCTACGCACCGGAGTATCGGGTAATTTGTCCAGACGGCGTTGTGCGCTGGCTCAACAGTCAGGGACAAGTTTATCGGGATGAGACGGGGCAAGGAGTTCGCATGATTGGCGTTTCGGTTGATATTACAGAACGCAAACAGATCGAAGCAGAACGCGATCGTCTTTTAAAACGAGAACAAACTGCCCGACTCGAAGCAGAAAGCGAACGCAAGCGGTTGTATGAAATCCTGATGCAGCTCCCTGTCATGATTGGCATTTTGAAAAGTCCCGATCTTGTGTATGAATTTGCCAATCCAACCTATTTGCAAGGGACTGGACGCACTCCAAACATTATTGGTCAACCGATGCGGCAGGTTTTCCCAGAAGTAGAGGGGCAAATTTACTTTGACGTGCTTGAACAGGTTTATCGAACGGGAGAAACATTTATTCGGGAGGAGTCACCTACTTACTTGGATCGCAATGGCGATGGGGTGTTGGAAGAGGCATTTTTTAACTGTATCTTTCCGGCTTGGCGAGATGCTGAGGGAACCATTCAGGGCGTCTTAATTTATAACATGGACGTAACAGCCCAGGTGCGGGCAAGGCAACAGATTGAAGCATTACTGGCAGAACTTCAGCACAAGGAGAGACAGCAGCAATTTCTGATTGAATTGAATGATGCGATTCGTGCCATTCAAGACTCGAAGGAAATTATGTGGCGAGTGGTTAGCTCCGCAGGGCAACATTTCCAAGTCACTCGCTGTACCTACGGTGAAATTGATTCTACTCAGGAATATGTGATTGTCGATCGCGATTATTGCAATGGTGTAATCAGCATAGTGGGTAGACATCACCTAGATTCGTTTGGCCCTGAACTTATTGCTGAATTAAAGCAGGGCAAAACTATTGTCGTAGATGATGTCGATCGCGATCCTCGGACTGCCGGATCGGGGGCTGCTACCTTTGACGCAATTCAAACCAAATCTCTCCTATGTGTTCCATTGGTGAAAGAAGGGCGGTTTGTTGCATTGTTGGTGTTGCACCATGTCTCTGTTCGCCACTGGACGGAGGAAGATAGGGTGCTGATGGAGCGAATTGCTGAAAAAACCTGGCTAGCCGTGGAGCGGGAGCGGGCAGAAGAGGAATTGCGCGAAAGTGAAGCTCACCTGCAACTGGCAGTAAGAATCGGACGCATGGGAACGTGGGACTGGGACATGCAGACTGATGCTTTGCTTTGGTCAGAAGGACACTTCACCATCCTGGGTCTACAACCGAATGAGTGCGAACCCACCTATGAAGTTTGGGCAAATCGGGTCCATCCGAATGACTTAGCAGAAGTTGAGGCGAAAGTTCAGCGAGCCATAGCTGAGAAGAAAGAGTATCACCATGAATATCGCCTGTGTTGGTCAGATGGCTCGATTCACTGGGTCGAAGCCAGAGGAGAGTTTACTTATGATTCTCAGGGAAATCCCAAGCACTCGATCGGAGTTGTCATTAATATCACAGAGCGCAAGCAAGCGGAAGAGGCGTTGCGTCAAGCCCTACAAAAGCTCAACTTCCATGTTGAAAACTCTCCAATGGCAGTTGTTGAATGGAATCGAGACTTTCGAGTCATTCGGTGGTCTGTTGGTGCAGAGCGCATTTTGGGCTGGAAAGCCGAAGAAATTCTGGGCAAATCTTTAACCTGAAGTTCCCCCAGTAGGGGGAATGTTCAAATCTCACAAACCCTTGCACTACAAGGAACGATCGCCTTTT
>NZ_JAUPTE010000130.1:0-9358 GCF_036701705.1 Microcoleus sp. w1-18aA5
CAGTAAAACCGGAGTCAAAATCCTCCAAAGGTTTACCCTACATACTCCGACGCCTTTTGTCAATGGGGGAACTTCAGGTTAATTAAAGAATATCTATTTAATGAACCGCGCAGGCGCGAAGGAAAAGAAAGAGGAACATAGGCAGATGTTTTCAGGTAAAAACTCTACTTGTAAATGAGAAAAACCTCTTTCTTCTCTTCCTTCGCGCTCTTTGCGTCTTCGCGGTTCGTTTAAAAAAGATATTTGTAAAATTATAATAAGCGTCTGGCGATCGGCAATCGGTAGCAAGTTATAGTTTGAAGGCAGAATCATCAATATAAAAAGATAAAAAAAAGATGACAAATATGGACGCTTACTGGATGCCCTTCACTGCCAACCGACAGTTTAAAGCGAATCCCCGAATATTGGTTTCGGCAAAAGATATGCACTTTACAAGCGATGATAACCGCTCAATTTTAGATGGTACTGCGGGGCTGTGGTGCGTGAATGCAGGACACGCCCGCGAGACAATTGCCGAAGCAGTTAAACAGCAGGTTTTGCGTTTGGATTACTCCCCGGCTTTTCAGATGGGACATCCGGGCGCTTTTGAATTAGCGGAACGTTTGGTAAAGATGATTCCGGGCAATTTCGATCGCGTTTTCTTTACTAATTCGGGTTCGGAATCTGTAGAAACTGCTTTGAAGATTGCAATTGCTTATCACCGGGTGAAAGGTGAAGGAACTCGCCAACGATTAATCGGTAGGGAACGCGGCTATCACGGCGTTGGTTTCGGGGGAATTTCTGTCGGCGGTATCGGTACAAACCGCAAGTTTTTTGGCAGTTTGCTCACGGGAGTCGATCATTTGCCTCACACTCACAATCTCGAACACAATGCTTTCAGTCGCAAACAACCGGAATGGGGAGCGCATTTGGCGGATGAATTGGAGCGGATTGTCGCTTTGCACGATGCGTCTAATATTGCAGCGGTAATTGTCGAACCGGTGGCTGGTTCAACAGGTGTTTTGATTCCGCCGAAAGGTTATTTAGAGCGGCTGCGGGCGATTTGCGACAAGTACGGAATTCTGCTGATTTTTGATGAGGTAATTACCGGATTCGGGCGTTTAGGTTCCAGTTTTGCAACGGAATATTTTGGGGTGGTTCCCGATATTGTGACGGCAGCGAAAGGGATAACTAACGGTACGGTGCCGATGGGGGCGGTGTTTGTGAAACAAGGCATTTATGATGCTTTTATGAATGCTCCTGAAAATGCGATCGAGCTTTTTCACGGTTATACTTATTCTGGTCATCCTCTGGCTTGTGCGGCTGCTTTGGCGACGCTGGATATTTATGAGGAAGAAAGGCTGTTTGAACGAGCCGATAAGATGGCTGGTTACTGGGAAGATGCGGTGCATTCTTTGAAGGGGGTGCGGCACGTAATTGATGTCCGCAATCTGGGACTGGTGGCGGGTATTGAGTTGGAATCTCTTGCTGGAAAGCCGGGGAAACGGGCTTTTGATTGTTTCTTGCAGTGCTATGAAAAAGGGTTGTTAATTCGGACTACGGGTGATATTATTGCTTTGTCGCCACCGCTGATTATTGAGAAGGAACATATCGATCGCATTGTGGAAATTTTGACAGGGGTTTTGCAGGAAATGGAGTAGGATTTAACGAACCGCGAAGGCGCGAAGGACGCGAAGGAAGAGTAAGAAGAAGATAGGTAGATGTTTTCAGGTAAAGACTGTAGTTGGAAAGGAGAAAAACCTCTCTCTTTTATTCCTTCGCGCTCTTTGCGTCTTCGCGGTTTGTTCAAATAATTAAAAAGCGCTATAATAATTAACAACTAACGACGAATGACGAATAACTATGGTGCAATTAACTGCAAAAATCTCTGCTAACGAGTTGGCAAATTTGGCTGTAGATTTGATTCGGAAAACAGGTTGCGAGTACGGTGATGTGCGTTTTTGCAGTTACCGAAGGCAGAATCTTTACGCGCGCGATCGATCTTTAAGTCAACTGTCAGATAATGTAAGTTCCGGTTTTGGCGTGCGAGTGCTTCTTGACGGCGCTTGGGGGTTTGCCGCCAGTCACAGCAAAACACCCGCAGAGGTTGCAAGAATAGTCGCTTTGGCTGTAGAAATCGCGAAAGGCAGCCGATTAACTCAAAAGGAACCGGTGCGGTTGGTGCCTGTCGAAAAATATGTCGATACCTACATTACTCCCATCGCCATTGACCCTTTTTCTGTACCCGTTGCTGAGAAAGCGGAACTGCTGCTAACTATCAACGAGAAGCTACTAGCACACGGCGCACAAGGCATCAAAAAAGCTTCTTCTTTTTTGCAGTTCAGCCGCGAAGACAAGGTTTTTGCTTCCACAGAAGGCTCGCTAATCGAACAAACAATCTACCGCAGCTATCCGGGTTTTAGCTGTACAGCAATTGCGGGTGGCGATGCCCAAAGTCGCAGTTACGATCGCCCGCCGCTAAATATCGGTTACGAACATATTAATCCCGATGATTTGTTGAGTCAAGTCGAAAGAGTTGCGGCCGAAGCTATTGAGAAAGTCAGCGCTCCAAAAGTCCCGGCTGGTATTTGCAAATCCCTGATTCTTAAGCCGACAAATTTGTATTTGACAATTCACGAATCGGTCGGACATCCAACTGAATTAGACCGGGTTTACGGCTACGAATCTAATTTTGCTGGCACGAGCTTTGCTACTACTGATAATTTAAATAAACTGCAATATGCTGCACCTTGGGTGAATTTTAAGTGCGATCGCACTCAACCGGGCGGCCGCGGTACAATGGGTTACGATGATGAGGGCGTAAAATCACAAGAGTGGTACGTTGTCAAGGATGGAATTTTAGTTGATTATCTCACTGACAGAGAGACGGCTTATCGCCTCGGACGTGCCAGCAGCAACGGTTCTGCTTACGCTGACAGTTGGTCGAGCGTGCCGATGGTGAGAATTCCCAATTTGGGATTGGAGCCGGGCCCGGATGGCGGCAGCCATACTGCTACTTTGGCCCAGATGATTGCGGATACGGAAGACGGGATTTTAATCGACGGTATGGGTAGTTATTCGATTGACCAGCAGCGGCGCAATTTTCAATTCGGCGGCGATGCTTTTTGGAAGGTGGAAAAAGGTAAAGTTGTCGGTATGTTGAAGGATGTAACTTATCAGGCGATGACTACTGATTTCTGGAATCAAATAGATGCGATCGGGCCAGCTTCGGAACTGGTTCAATGCGGTACGAATATGTGCGGAAAGGGCGAGCCGATGCAGGTTGCTCAAATGACTCACGCTTGTGTGCCGGTGCGAGTGAGGGATATTCAAATTGGGGGAAATTCTTAATTAGATTGTAGGTTTTTAATGTGAAAATTCCAGCGGATGCTATCATACCCGAAGCAAAGTTGACGCGCTATTTACTTGTTCCCAAAGCACAAGATGACAAGTCAAAATTTCTCGCTCAAGGAAGGGGGTTTTAGTCAAGATAACCCAGAAGCTTTGTTAGGAGCCATCCAGTTTTTGATAGCGTCGGCTGAGGCAGTAGAAAATGGTGCTAATGAATTCGGAAAGTTCTTTCGCGCCGAAGGTGAGTTGCGAGGGGCTAATGGACGTAATTTAGCAGTTGTTACAATTTGGTTGCAGTGGCAAATTGACGGAACTTTTCATTTTATTACTCTCAAGCCAAAAAAGGAGTCTCGACGTGAAACTTGAACTTTACCAGCGTGTAGCATTGTGTCGGGATATGCCGCTATATCAGCTCAAAAAAGGTGATGTAGCCATGCTAGTCGATCGCGTACCTCATCCAAGGGAAGGCGAAGATGATGGCTGCGTTCTAGAAATATTTAATGCTTTAGGAGAATCGATTTTAGTTGTGGCTGTTTCTCCTTCAGATGTGGAACCTCTGCGAGCAGATGAAGTGTTAGCAGTACGCTCTTTAGTACAGGCGAGTTAACCGTAGTATTGCGGGTAAACCTATTTTCAAATACAACAAATATTCCGGAACTTTAGCTTATGCTCGTAACAACATCGCCCGCACTTTTAAGTGAAGACCAAGCCTTATCTTTACTAGAAAAAGCAGTCAAACTATCCAAAGCAGAGGAAGTATTTGTCAGTCTCTCTACTGGCGAGGAATCTCTTTCGAGATTCTCGGAAAATCAAATCAGCCAAAATATCAGCAAAACTGTATTTAACCTGAGCATTACTAGCTATTTCGGCAACAAAAGCGCCTCTGCTGCTGTTACAGAATTTGATGAAGATGCGATCGCCTCCGCAGTCAAGCGATCGGAAGAATTGGCCCGAATTGCGCCGGTAGACCCCGAATGGATGCCGCTGCTGCCGCCTCAAACCTACGATTTGCCCTCGCCCGCCTTCGACGCAGCAACGGCAACTGTATCGCCTCTAGCGCGGGCAGAAATGGTGCAGCAAGCTTGCGCCATTGCCGGACAGGGGGGCGCTCATGGTTCGGGCACTTTGAGCGCTGATGTGTGGCTGTATGCGATCGCCTCGTCAACCGGACTCCGCGCCTGCAACCAATCTACAGAGGCAGATTTCAGCTTTACTGCTCGCATTGACAACGGTTCTAGCTGGACTCAGAGCACTGCTTGGAGTATCAACGAATTGCCGATCGCCCAATTAGCAGAACAAGTGCTCGATCGGGCGATCGCATCCCGCAACCCCCGCGAAGTCACTCCCGGCATTTATCCTGTAATCTTTGACGGTGCTGCTTTTGCGGATTTGCTACCGTGGGTAATTTGGAGTTTGGATGCGAGGGCGGCGGATGAGGGGCGATCGTTTATGTCGATCGCCGATGCAGAGGGAAAACCAGCGGGAAACCGCGCGGGGGAACAAATTTTCAGCCCGTTAGTGCAAGTGCAGCGCGATCCGGCTCATCCTTTGTTGCGATCTAATACTTTTTTCGGCGACGGATTGAGCAATAACTATTTGGAAATCATCAAAGATGGCGTCCCTCAAAGTTTGTCTTATTCCCGCTACTGGGCCGCACAAAAAGGCAAAGAGGCGAAAGGTGCTTATTACCCGATCGTAATGACAGGTTCCGACCAAAGTTTAGCAGATTTAATTGCTCAAACCGAGCGAGGAATTTTCGTCAGTCGAGCTTGGTACGTGCGCTACGTTAATCCGAAAACATTGGAAGTAACGGGAATGACTCGCGACGGTACTTTTTGGATTGAGGATGGCAAAATTGCTTACCCGATTAAAAACCTGCGTTTCAATCAAGTTTTACCTGATATGTTGCGCGATGTGGATGCAGTTAGTGCGGTGAAGCGTTACGGCGGTAGTGTCGTGCCCGGAGTGCGCGTGAAAGCTTTTAATTTCACGAGTATTACTGACAGTTTGTGACTTGCAAGGGTGAGGTTCGCGGAAACCCACCCGGAGGAGTAAGAATTATTCATATCTCTCTTCTCTTCATCTGCGTTTATCCGCGTCCATCCATTGTCATCTGCGGTTCAGAAATTCTCTTCTTTTAACCGCAGATGAGGGCAGATAAACACAGATTAACGCAGATTAATTAGATCAATTCCGGTTGCAACGTCCGTGATTGTTGACTGTTGACTCGATTTTACAATTCCGATGGTACCGGATTTGATATAATTTAGGGCGATCGATAAAAACCAATTCCCAATTACCAATTACCAATTATCAATGAATCAATATTTTGCTACAGTTGCGCGCGGTTTAGAAACTATTGCCGCCCAAGAATTAGAACGTTTAGGGGCGCAGGATGTTAAGCCAGATTTTACAGGGGTTTACTTTGCGGGCGATCGGGCTTTATTATACCGCGTCAATCTTTGGTCGAGAACAATTTTTAGAGTGCTAATGCCGATCGCCGAATTCCGGTGTTACAACTCGGATATGCTCTACCGCGAAGTGCAGAAAATCCCTTGGGACGAATACTTATATCCCGACAATACTTTAGCAGTAAATTGCACCGGTGGCAACGAAAACTTGAACCACACTCACTTTACAGCTTTGCAGGTCAAAAATGCGATCGCCGACCAACAGCGCCTGCAATTTAACAAGCGTTCTAATGTTGATGTAGAGCATCCAGATTTGCTAATTAACCTTCACATTCATCAAGATAGAGCTATTTTAAGTTTAGACAGTTCTGGCGGCAGTTTGCACCGCCGGGGATATCGACCGGCGATGGGGCTTGCTCCCCTCAAAGAAACCCTAGCTGCGGCTTTGTTGGAGATGGCAGAATGGACGCCAGATTTGCCGTTTTTAGACCCGATGTGCGGTTCTGGAACTTTGCCTTTGGAAGCAACTTTAAAGGGCTTGAATATTGCACCGGGATTGTTTCGAGAAAAGTTTGGATTTATGAGTTGGCGGGATTTTGATGAACCTTTGTGGGATAAATTGTGGGCCGAAGCGGAAAACAGCGAATTACCGGAACTTAAAGAGGTGATTGCAGGGTGCGATCGCGATTCCGATATGTTAACTCAAGCTCGCACGAACGCGCAGCAAGCTGGTATTTCCGGTAAGATTCAGTTTGCTCAAACCGAGCTATCTCAGTTGGAAGCACCCGCAGACAGAGGCGTTCTGATTTGCAATCCTCCCTACGGAGAGCGCCTGGGAGATGCTAGCGAATTGGGAGATTTGTACAAGATGTTGGGGGATATTTTCAAGAATCGTTTTAAAGGTTGGAATGCCTTTATTTTGACTGGAAATAAGGAGTTGGGTAAAAAAGTTGGGCTGAGAACATCGCGGCGAATTCCGGTTTTTAATGGCTCGATTCCGTGTACTTTACTCAAATATGAACTGTATTAAATGTTTATAGAACATATCTGACTAAACTTGACAATAGCCAATATTAATTGAAGAGGCTAGGCTAAATGAAAATCTTTAAAATTGACGACCACAAACTCATCTTAGGAGATGTGTTAGAAGTGCTTGGCAGTGAAATCCCAGACAACTCAATCGATTTAATTTTTGCCGATCCTCCCTATAATATTGGCAAAGATTTCAATGGTTTTAAAGACACGTGGGAATTTGAAAACGATTATTTAGAATGGAGTTATAGTTGGTTAAACTTATGTGTTAACAAGCTCAAGCATAACGGCAGTTTGTATCTAATGGCGTCAACTCAAAGTATGCCCTACTTTGATTTATATTTGCGCGATCGTTTAACAATCCTTTCTCGAATAGTGTGGTATTATGACAGTTCGGGAGTACAAGCCAAAAAATATTACGGTTCTCTGTACGAACCAATTTTATATTGCGTCAAGGACAAACGAAATTATACATTTAATTCCTCAGATATTCTGGTAGAGGCAAAAACCGGAGCTGTTAGAAAACTAATTGACTACCGCAAGGCTACACCATCAGTATATAATTCTAAAAAAGTTCCCGGTAATGTCTGGGAGTTTCCGCGAGTTAGATATCGTATGCCTGAGTATGAGGAACATCCTACTCAGAAACCAACATCTTTGTTAGAAAGAATTATCAAAGCTAGTAGTAATGAGGGCGACGTTGTACTAGATATATTTTCCGGAACTTTTACAACATCATTTGTTGCCAAGCAGCTTAACAGAAAGTCAATCGGCATAGAATTACAAGAAAAATATCTACAAATAGGATTGCGGAGGTTGCAAATTACTCCGGATGAGAGTGAAGAGAATCTGATGTCTGAAGTCAACTCCGGTGAAGTTTCGCCACAGCAGCTAACACTCAACTTACAACTCTAATAAAAATGGAACATGAATTTACAAAAATAATTAAGACAATTTTAGAGGATAAGTTGGGCGAGGTGGGGGATCAAATCTTCGATGAAAGCCAGCTAATTTCATATTTGAATATCAAGACTAAATCTTCAAATAAAGGCTCAAAATCAAGAGGAAGTTTTGCCAACTTATACGCAATATATGTTTTAGTTGAAGATTATTTGGTGAAAAATTTTCATCAGACAGGAATGTATTCAGATTATGAAGGTGCAGTTTATACGAATCTTTTTAAGAGACAGCGTGAATTACCATTCGGGAAAAAGCTTCAAAATCATGGCTTGAACCATAGGATGAATGAAGAATTTAAAAGATATTTTCCCACTTGTGAGTACATCCCAATTTTGAGAAATCAGAAAAATAACAGGTATTGGTTTAACGAAAATTTATTAAAAGTCAAAATCAATGAGAATGAACACAATATAGCAGAAACAGTAATCCACATAATTGATGCTTACGTTGAAGCTAAGAGAGATAGCTTTGAAAAGTTTATTCAAATTTGTAAAGATGCTCAAAGATTGACAGAGGCTCAAGTCAGAGAATTTATAAAACAAATGGTAGCGCCAAATGTAGATGCTCGAATTTTCGAGATAGTCAGCTACAGTATATTAAAATACTACTACAATGACCGAGTTATTTATTGGGGTTATGCACTAGACAGACTCCAGCAAGAAAATTTAAAGCTGTTTAAAACAGGTAGGACAAATGCTAATGATGGGGGAATTGACTTTGTAATGAAACCGCTAGGACGTTTTTTTCAGGTGACTGAAACTGTAGATGTAAATAAATATTTCCTAGACATTGATAAAATTGAAAAGTATCCGATAACATTTGTAGTTAAATCTTTAGATTCAGATAGTGAAATTAAATCAAAGATTGAAGCACAAGCTCGAAAGCTCTATTCCATAAATGCTATAGTATCTCAGTACATGGAATGTATAGAAGAAATAATCAATGTTCCTATTCTGATAGAAAGATTTGAACAAGCTGTTGCCAAAGGGTACTTAAGCAATATATTGAGCGAGATTATTAAGCAGAGCAGATTAGAATTTAATTATGAAGATCAGGAAGAAAGTCGGGAAATTGAATTATTAGACGTTGCTCTAGAGGATGAATGATTTAGTCATAAAGTCCGCCTGCTTTAGACAATTATTGTTTCCTTGCCTTTAACATCTACACCGGCAAAAAAGAAACGTGAGCGGAAACAATCTTCCACCCTTGAGGAAACTTGCGCCACATCTGACTTTGCCGCCCCAGCCGCACCACTCCATCCATTACACGGCGAAATTCCAGCGTCACAGCCGCCGTGTCTGCATCGAAAGTCACGACTTTGAGGTTGAACATTTCTCGATCGACATTTACAGGCGATCGTCCTTTGCGAAAAGCCCTCACCTCATCGCTCCCGTAGAGGTTCTCCGTCACCCCAAACCGCACGACTTCCGGCGCATCCCAGAACAAATTATCGAGAGTTTCAATATCATTCGTACAAAGAGCTTTTTCGTATTTTAAATATAGTTCAGTTAACTCAGTCACCACAGCATAATCATTGATAACAGTCATTCGATTTTAGATTTTAGATTTTAGATTTTAGATTTTAGATTTTAGATTTTAGATTTTAGATTTTAGATTTTAGATTT
>NZ_JAUPTE010000131.1:0-8877 GCF_036701705.1 Microcoleus sp. w1-18aA5
AGTAATGGCTTTTTTCCGTGAGGCTATTTCTGCCCATTCTTGTGACTTGGCTCGGCCTGATCTCATTCCCGAATTTCCGACCTGAATCCTTACATTACAATTGAGTTATTGTCCCAGTTCATATTATTTGACTATTCCATTTTTTTGACATATATACTATAAAGTAAAATTAGATATTTGTCCAATAATTTTCCGAAACAAAGAGGATTTAATTTTGTGTCACTGACTCACACAACCTTGTTAAAGTCGTCTTTTGATTGATACACACTTTTTCTATGACTGTTATCACATCATCAGCAAATAACTGTGCTGTTCGATCGCTTATTACAGGCTGTACATAAATAAAATTGCAAAATAACTGCTCATTTAGCGTGAGAACACCTAACCAAAAACAATCACCACTAATATGGTGAGGAGTCGCAAAGTATAATTCCTTAACCTTTAGCTTATCGGCTTGATCTCGAAATTTAAATTTGCCTCTATTGGAAATTGAAAAAAGATTATTTCTTCCCATAGTATCTTCTTTACTCACTATAGACTTAATAACGAGTTTCTTGATGGTATCCATGTCAAGATTACGTAATTTACTTTGTAGTAGTCTAGTTATATGGACACCGCTAATTAAAGAATCATGTATTCGGGATTTACATTCTCTAGCTAAATCCCAAAAAGATGTATTTGGCTCAACTAACTGATTAAAACCCAGCACAGATATAAAACAACCTAGATTTTGGTCTGTGATTTCAGGCTCACAATATTTTCTCAAATTTACAGGTAAACCATAGGAGAAATTTGCCTGTGTATCTATTGATAGTAATTTACCAGCAGCAAATAGCATTGCCGCACACATAGCACCATGCACAGTGGTTTTTTCTTGTTTGCATTTATCAATTAGTATCTTAGTCTTTTCTTGACTAAGCATTCGCGGTAGCATCCGAGTCAAACGTTCATTTGCGGATGCTTGATGTTCAATAATTAATTGTGGTGGCAGAGTTTGTTGTTCATTTGCGAGTTGAGGATTTTCTCTTGGGTGTTGAGTGGGAATATTATAAGTAAGTACATTTTCTATGGGAGCAAGAAATTCTAGTGAGTCTACTTGAGATATATTCTCTCCTTCTTTAATTGCCTGACAATAAAATAACAAATCATCAATAAAGCGCATACATGATATGCCATCTACAATTCCATGATGAAAGGTAATAATCATTTCACAGGTATTTTGATGTTGATGAGAATACAAAAGAGTTAAACGACACAGAGGATTTTTCCCTGGTGTGAATTTTGTATGTAGTTCTTTTTCAGCAATTTTAATTGCTTCATTTTCATCTTGTTTGTAGATAACTTGTACGGGAATTTCTGTTATGCCTGTCGATTGAAAATATAATCCATCCTCAGACTCAACAATGTAAACTTGGAGCATGGGATGACGCTGTTGGACTAATTCAAGAGCTTGTTGAACAACATCCGGTGTTAAAATCCCTTCCAGAGAGACAACATTTACAATTAGCCCACCTCCCAGATCATGGCCTAGCGCCATCCACATTTCTACCAAACCAAGTTTTCTGCTGAAAGATTTCATTTTAATTTTCTCTAATTTCAAAGTTTATCTACATTTATGCAATTGCTCAATTATCCCAAATTGAGTTGTATGTAAGTTAGTTTTTTCATCAACCGCAGGTTCATTAATTCTGATACCTGATTTCACAGTTTCATTTGTGTAACTCACTCAATACTTCGGACAGTTTTTGGTTGTCACCGGCATAATTAGGGTTTGAGCCAAGTCACAACTCAGGAAAAATCTACGATTCCAGCCATTTTACCCCAAAGTGTTAGAACTATTGTAACTGACTCATCTGGGAGTGTGACAAAGAGGCCTAGGAACTAGACTAAATAAGGGTGGCAGGTTGTATACCCTGTTGAGAAAAGCAAAGTTTATTTGGAGTTAGGTTCATTAACTCTTGCACATCTACTGAATATTGAGCCAGATAATTGACCCAGGGGTCTCCATCTCAACCAACGCCTTCATGTACTCCGTCTGCGATATTTTTTGTCTGTTATTGAGAGGGCGGTATACATATTTTGATATCGGCATTTTATGAATTTTAGCGCATTTAAGTACAGCACAAGTTTAGGCGATGGTTATTAACAAAATTATTTGAATGATTTGGCTTCTCCTTAAGCTAGTTGCTTCCCGCATTGTAACATCGGGATTTACCATTTCGGAACCTTTATTCAATTGCCATGCGCTGGCTGTAACCATCGCTCTCTAGTGACAACGAGCCTAAATCTGTGAGAATAAACTTGCGCGTCTTTAAGTTTAGATCCCTGATAGTTGCGTTTCTATTTACAGGCAAGATCAAACCCTGCTAATGGTCGGGTTTTCGTGAATCTTACTCCTTGAAAGTATAAACCAGTTGCTGGTTCTACTCCTAGCTGACGAGGTGACAACCGAGTTGAAAGACTTATCATCGCAAGCTGTTTTAAGCGTATTCCGTTGTGATGGTAGTGCGATTGCCTCTAGTTTTTTTTTGGGAGTTTACCGATCGATTGAGTGCTTCAGATGATAACTTTGCCTCCATTGAAGCCGCCGTAGAAGAAGGATGCACCGTTTATGGCAACCTGCTGAAAACCATTGGGCTTATCCTACCCGTCAACGGTGGAGAGGCGATGACCATAGTGGTGGGAATCTTGGCTGGTACCACCTTGCCAATTTTGCCGGTGCAGATTCTCTGGGTTAATATGGTCGGTTCCGTCGCCCTTAGTGCCACTCTAGCTTTTGAGCCATTATAGGCTGACACTATGCGCGGTTTGCCCCTCTTGCATCATGTGATAGCGATCGTCACTCTAATTGGCGCGGCTGGAATTTATGGGTTTGAGCGAACTTCCTAATCGATCGCCCTATGCGGTTATTTGACAGCAACGCTGGCTACATTTTTTGTGAGTCAGGATGCTGAGAGCGATCGATCAGAAATAGCGGCTACACAATCAATTCAAGCAGTGTCAACCGAAATTACTGCACTGCCAAGGTTCAATCCTGCTTGACGAAAAGGTTGAGACCTGTGAATTGCTAACCTTGGATTTGAGCATGAGGTCGATCGCTCTCGATGCGATACTAGAGAAACGATGATGTCTGTCCAATTATAGATCACATTTTACTCTAAACTCTTCCAAGCGAGAGATGATTTTTGATTTTGGGAAA
The DNA here is from genome assembly GCF_036701705.1 of Microcoleus sp. w1-18aA5. Taxonomy (NCBI): domain Bacteria; kingdom Bacillati; phylum Cyanobacteriota; class Cyanophyceae; order Oscillatoriales; family Microcoleaceae; genus Microcoleus; species Microcoleus sp. w1-18aA5. Next base: position 3,200 of record NZ_JAUPTE010000131.1, read on the forward strand.
TTTACTATAGCAATACCCTCTAGCCACTCACATAAAACTACTTAAAATAATGGAAAAACAAGCCGAATAAATTCATGACAGGGAATCCCAAAAAAGTTGATCCAGGATAAATCCTATATTGCACTGTTCAATAGTGCGGACTATTTTTCTATAACCCAATGGCTAATTCTCTATGACTTTGAGCCCCGGTGGGTAATTAAATCAATGTCATCTCCACTCCTGACTTGCATTTAATTCGACTTTTTTATGTTCCTTGCCCTCTAAAGCTTGTAGTATCGTTCCCAAAAAAGCCCGCACTATTGAATATTAACCTGGTTCTATTTATTACATTGACACGATAAACTCATGGAAAACACATTGTTCGATCGCACATTCCGCGACAGCGAAGGCCAAATTGTTATAGCTCAGATGCCAAATCTACCACTGAGTGTCGGGATTATAGCTAGTTTATTAACGCTCATTGTTACAACAGGAAAAGTTAATCTAGGATTGGAGCTAGTCGCCTTTGGATCTTTGTTTACTTGGGCTTGGGAAGAATTATTTCAAGGCGTTAATTACTTTCGTAGAGCATTAGGTCTGATTGTGCTGGTTGGTCTAATTGCGGGGAAACTTCAATAATTAGGTAAGCATAAATCAAATCAAGAAGGTATATAAGCTGTCACGCATTTAAATTGCATATTCTGGGCGGGCGGGACGCCCACCCCACCCAAGGGGATTGTTTTGTGACATTCAGTTTAAATGCACAACAGCTTAGCACTGGGAGCATCTCAATGAAAGCAGCCCAGCTAGAAATTGGAGTTTTGAGGCAGGAGTTTTGAGGCTCTCTTGCTGCGGGGAAAGAGGAAGAAGGAAAGATCCCGAATAAGTGTTTTTACAAATATGAGATGCTCCCTCCCGATCGCGGGCATGGTGATCAGTTTTCTGAAGATTGATGAAATGCGTGGCGAAAAGACAGAACAACCTTCTGGTTGATGTAGAAGCTAGTTGGCTTGAGGTTTCGGTTAAGATATTTTGTTTTAAGTCTCTGGGAGAGCAATTATGAAAGGTTTAAAGGGAAAAAATGCACTCATTACTGGAGCGAGTTCAGGCATTGGGCAGGCGATCGCCATTCGTCTCGCCCAAGAAGGTTGCAACATTGCCGTTAACTATCGCAAAAGCTTAGAAGAGGCAGAAGATACTGAAGAAATTGCTCTGCAAAAAGCCTGTGGACAAGCATCGGAATGCGGGGTTGAAACCCTATTAGTTCAGGGAGATGTCTCCAAAGAAGACGACATCCTTCGTATGGTGAATACTGTCATTGATAAATTTGGTAGTCTGGATATCCTAATTAATAATGCTGGGATTCAAACAGAAACCGCATCCCATGAAGTGCCAACCGATGAATTCGATCGCGTGATTGCAGTCAATTTACGGGGCGCATATTTGTGTGCGCGGGAAACCATTAAGCATCTGTTAGAGCAGCAGCGCTCTGGGGTGATTATCAATATTTCGAGTGTGCATGAAATCATTCCCCGCCCGATGTATATCAGCTATTCCATCAGCAAAGGCGGCATGGGAAATTTAACGAAAACCCTAGCGTTGGAATACGCAAACCGAGGCATCCGCGTCAATGCTATTGCGCCCGGTGCAACAATTACACCGATTAATGAAAGCTGGACGGACAATCCAGAACAAAAGGCAGTAGTGGAAAGCCATATCCCAATGGGACGGGCAGGCAGATCGGAGGAAATGGCGGCATCTGTTGCCTTTCTCGCATCAGATGAAGCGGCTTACATTACGGGACAAACGCTCTATATAGATGGTGGATTGACCCTCTATGCTGACTTTCGCGAATCTTGGTCTGCCTAAATTAACTGGGAGAAACTATGTGGAGGAAATAGGCGATCGCTGTCATTCGATTTTAGATTTTAGATTTTAGATTTTGGATTGACCCACGGATAAATTCAGGGGCTTGAGGATTTTAGATTTTAGCTTTTGGATTGATTCCATGGATAAATCACGTGGCGGGTACCATCAAGAAATTCTTGGTCATTTTACCTAAACAAGGATTTTCTTTGGTGATCGCTTTCTTTACTCACCGGACACTAGACTAAAACGCACTAAGGTGTCATGCAGATATGATTGAACGTGGCAGCCAGGAAGGTATTGCGGAGGAGTTATACAGCAAAAATGTCAAGTAGTGGTATCTTGCTGCATAAAAATCCAATAATTCATTTAGGTGATGAAATTAACACAGAAGAATCATCGATCGCGCTGGCGTGAATACGATCCAGCAATCAATAGTTTCTGCTATTAATGTAAGTCATGAAATTAATTAATTAATTGTGTTGACATTTGATTCTGATTTTGGAGCGATTTCCGGGGGGAAATTTTTCCACTTTTGCCCTTTTTTCGTGGGCATAAAATGGTATTTTCCAGCGCCAAGACGCTGTGAGCTATAGATGCCCGCATGACCTGAAAAAAGGTAGCTCATCACACAAGCGATCGCCACAAACACCCCAGATTCTAGTCCAAAAAGTTCAATTCCCATTAAAGTAGCAGCGATCGGTGTATTTGCAGCGCCGCCAAAAACTGCCACAAATCCCATGCCCGCTAATAAAGGTGCTGGTAATGCCAAGATTAATGACAAAGCATTACCTAATGTGGCGCCAATAAAAAATAGAGGAGTAACTTCACCGCCCTTAAAACCAGCCCCTAATGTCAACGCCGTTAAACCTATTTTTGCCGCAAAATCCCAAGGTGGTAACTGAGTATAAAACGCATCGACAATGGTAGGAATACCAAGACCAATATACTTAGTTGAGCCGATCGCCCCAACAGTCAAGGCCACAATAACACCGCCAATTGCCGGACGTAAAGGAGGGTAGGATATCTGGGCTTTAAAGAAGTGGCTAATTTGATGAGTTAGTTTCGCAAAAATCATCGCTACAATGCCGAAAATTATGCCAGCTATAATTGCAGAAATTAGCCCTATTGGAGTTATCATTGGTACAAGCGGAGCGTGGCGGTATGCCGTATGATGCAACCCCAGATTTAAGGTAATGCGATCGCCCACAACTGCTGCAACTAAACAGGGAAAAAGAGGATTATGCTTAATCGTACCAATCGCTAAAACTTCTAAACCAAAGATAGTTCCAGCTAAGGGAGTTCCAAAAACCGAAGCAAATCCTCCACTAATCCCCGCCATTAATAAAATTCGGCGCTCCCTGGGTTTAAAGTAGAATATTTTAGTCAACTGATCGGCAAGAGATGCCACAATTTGTAGGGCTGTCCCTTCTCGACCTGCTGAACCTCCAAATAAATGGGTTAAATCTGTCCCTAACAGCACCATAGGAGCCATTCGTAAGGGAATAATACTTTGGGGATGATGAATCTCTTCGAGTAAAAGATTATTTCCGGCTTCAACTTTTTTGCCATATTTATGATAAATCCAACCGCTGAAGAATCCACCTAGGGGTAGTAAGGCGATCGCCCATAAATGAGATTCTCGCCAATTGGTTGCCCATTCTAAAGATGCGAGGAGAGCGGCGGAACCAAGACCGGAAAGCATACCAACTATACAAGAAATAATGAACCACTTGCTGAGTTGCGGAATGATGGTGAACTGCTCAAATTGAGGGAGACGTTTCATAAGAAATGATTCTTTGGGGTAAAGTTAGGCTCGTTGCGAGCGAGCCAAAATCTGCGTTAATTACCGCCTTGATTATGAACCGCATAGGGCACAGAGGACACAGAGAGGGGAGAAGAGGATCAAGGGGATATAAAACCCATACTTGGTATTACTTGTAACTAGATTCTACCAAGATGACAGGAATAGAACTGCTTTCTAAGACGGCTTGAGAAACTGAACCTACTAGCACTTGTTCCCAAGGTTGATGCCCTCGTTTCCCGATCGCAATATATGCCACTTGCCGAGCTTGCGCCACGCGGATAATCTCCTCTGGAACTGTACCAGAAAGACTCAGGAACTCATAGCGAATATCTGATAATATTCGTTGTGCTTGTTTTTGTAATTGTAAGTTTGTGCTTTGAGATCCCACATTGTCTACATACAAAACAATCACATCCCCATCACTGCGCCGAGCTAAGTCTGCAGCTTTAGTTAAAACATCTGTTGTTAGGGGGGAAGCGTCTACTGCGGCGAGAAAAACTGGACGACCGGAAATAGCTACTTTTGTCGGGTCTACTTCGCCTTTTTCTAATAGTTTGGGGGCAAAAGTGGGAATTGCCCAAGCACCCAAGGGAGCTGTTACTAAAATTGAGAGGGCTGCGATCGCCAAAATCGTCTCGCCACCAGCAATGCCCTGAGCTAGGGGAATCGCCCCAATCGCCGCCTGTACCGTTGCCTTAGCGGAATTTCCTGCTAGCAAAAACAGCCGTTCTTTCCCAGTCCAATTACTACCTAAAGTGGAAAGATACCAACCGAGCGATCGCCCAATCAGAGTCCCGATCGCCAACACCAACAGACCAACCAGCAAGGTATTGCCTAATACATTAAGTTGAATACTGGCTCCCAGCAGCACAAACAAAATAATTTCGGCGATCGTCCACAAACTGTCAAAGCCACCCCGCAATCTTCGTGCTAAAGGCGCATCCAACTCTATCAGGAAAAACCCCGCCGCCATGACAGCTAAATAGCCAGAGAAAACCGGAATATGTTCGGCTGATACTACCAGCCCTAGGGCAAAGCCAGCAGCCACTAGGGAGTCCTGAACCGCAGTTTGAGTCCAGTTTTGGTTGACTAATAGTGACACCAAAATTCGAGCAGTCACCCATCCCAACAGCACCCCCAAGGTAATTTGGATGATGATTTGAAATGGCAGCAATTGCAGAGGGCTGAGGGTGATTCCTCTCAGTAAGGTAATGGCTGTAGCTTTCCCTTGGGACAGAAAAGCTAGCAGTAGGCTAAACACCAGCAACAGCAATACATCTGACAAGGCACTTCCCGTCAGAATAGCATCGGGAATTCCTTTTTTTACTCCCCAACCTAGACTTTTTAACCGAAGCATTCCGGGAACAATTACTGCTGGAGATTCCGCGCCAATGATGCACCCTAGCAGTAGCCCCGTCAAAAAATCAAACTGAAGTAACCACATCGCGGCGACAGCAATGGCGATGGCCTCGCAAGCTGCTGGCAGAAAGCCTAATCGCAGCGCCACGGTTCCCTGTTGGGATAGTTTTTCGCGATCTAGTCCTAATCCCGCCTTCATCAAAATCACCATCACGGCAATGGTGCGAAGGGAATTCGCAGCGGCCAAAACCTCTGGGCTAATGACATTCCCCAGTTGCGGGCCTAATAAAATGCCCACCAGCACCATACCTACGAGTGCTGGAGCTTTCAGCCGTCGAGCAATCTGCCCGACAAAAAAGCCCATTAATAAAATCCAGATCATACTTTCTAACATCACGCCACCTTGAAGCTGAATGGATAAACGTGACTTGTAGGGGAAAGATCGATCGAGGCATCCGCACCATCCTACCCTTCCGCCACAAGTCGGAACAGTAGGAGCCATCAGCCTTTTAAACGTTATGAAGATTATTAATAACGCAGGGCGGTTTCGGCGAGCTCCATCGCCATCATTACTTTTATACCACTATAGCGCGTCGCGTGAGAACCCCGGTCTTTCCCGCAGGGTATGAAACGCAGTTGTAGCCTTTAGACTACCAGTGTTTTATAT
>NZ_JAUPTE010000132.1:0-8827 GCF_036701705.1 Microcoleus sp. w1-18aA5
CTTAAGCTTCGGTGCGCCTACCTTAACGGATCAATATCCGTTTGATGCTCAAAAGCGCAAAACCGGGATGCTCCCAATCTATCTTCCTTTACCTCTGCTTGAATATCTGCGGAATGTGGGCTAAACAGTTACGACAACGCCACTCAACCTGGTTCGGCCCACGCAGGCGATCAGTCGCAGCTCTTTGCTCGCAAGGAATTGCGCCCTGTATGGCGATCGCGATCGGAAATTGAAGCTCACCTGAGTTCGCGCCAGAAACTATAGGAGAAGGAAGTTCGGCAACGGATTCTGTAACGGATTTTAGGAAGTTCGGCAACGGATTTTGTAACGGATGTAACGGATGTTAGGAAGTTCGGCAACGGATTCGCAAGGACGGATGTAACGGATGTAACGGATGTCAGGAAAAAGTTAAAAGACCTCTTTCCGTTTCCCCTTTAGGCATCGCGCAGCAGCCGGCAAGCATACCCACCGACTGCTACGAGCAATAAGCCCAGCGCGGAGATAGCGTATAACAAAGCCATCCCAGCACCGGCACCTGTCCCCAGAATTGGGCCGAAAATAGCTGCTAAAAAACCTCCCGGTTGCATGGCGGGTTCAAAGACGCGATCGGCAAGTGGGCCTGCGATCAATAAACCGATCGCAGACGCCAATTGCATGATGACTGCTCTGGTAGCAAAAACGCGCCCTTGTACTTCTGGTGCGACTTTCGCCAGCCAAATCGCCTCGTTGGAACTGCCGAGGATGGGGAAATTGAAAGACGAACAAAATTGAGCGGGAATCCAGATAGAAAGGGCCTGGCCGAAAGCAAAGACTATTTTACTCAAGCCCGCGCCTGCCATGCCGAGCAGAAAGCCCCGGATTCGGCGTTTGGGACCGCCCCAAATACTGACGATCGATGCTCCTAAAACGCCGCCGGCGCCGGCGGCTGAAAGGATAGTACCGAGGATTCTGGCATTGTTGCCGGTGCGTGCCAGTATCATCGGTGAGTAGAGGGCCGCGCCGATGTCGTGAGCGAACCAGAATAGCGAAACGGACACCAGCAAGGCAAGCAGGCTGGGACGCTGGACGATGTAGCGGAATCCGAAGCTGAGTTCTTGCCATAGGTCAAAGCGAGTCGGCTGGGGATTAGAGGCGATCGCGGGCTGTGGTATTTGGACACATACTAGGGTGGCGATCGCGATTGTAAAAGTTGCCAGGTCGATCGTAAAAATCCCGCCGGGCCCAATCGCAGAATAGAGAATCCCCGCCAGCGTCGGAGCGATAATACTGGCGCCGTAATTTGCCAAAAAACTTAAACTGCTAGCGCGGCTGTAATGCTTTTCTGGCATCATTGTGGCGATCGCTGCTGAGTAAGCTAACTGCTGAATTTGGTCAAAAATTCCGTTAATCGCAGCCGCTACATATATATGCCATAGTTGCAGGTTTTGGCTGAGATAAAGTAATAGGATAGCGAGAGTTAACAGAGCTGAAACTGCATCACCGATCGCCATCAAAAATTTTCGATTCCAGCGATCGACGAGAATGCCAGCAACCGGAGCAAGCAAGATGCGCGGCAATTGAGTAAAAAACATCAACAAAGCCAAAGCTGTCGCTTGACTGGTGGACTCCCAAATCCAAATAGTCAGCGCAAACGCGGACATAGCGCTGCCAATCATCGAAGCAGTTTGTCCGAGCCATAGTTGAATAAATTTTTTCATTAAATAAGCGATTGATAGGATTTAAAATTCAGAGGATAGGGGTTTTTAGGCAGGAGAATGACCGAAAGCATCCAGGATACAAGCCCCCGGATTCATCCGTGGGGTCAATGCTTCAATCTAAAATCTAAAATCTAAAATCTAAAATCTAAAATCTAAAATCGATTGACATCCGCATAAAACCGCACGTCCCTCTCATTAAAACCAAGGCCATTGCAGGCTAAGTGGAGATAATTCTTCATATTGCTGTCTCGCCTCCTTTCGGTAAAAATTCGCCAAATGCCGCTGCCGCCACATCAGTACACCCGTAACAAACAGTACGATCGCTGCTAATCCTGCGATCGCGTGTACCAGCCGCAAGTAAATTCCGCCATAGCTGCCAATATGTAGCGGATAAAGCGAGTTGAGAATTCGATTTGCTACAGAAGCTGAATTTACACTGTCAGCCTGCAATATTTCGCCACTGTATTGATCGAGATAAATTGTGCTAACCCCGTTTGGGTGCGACTCATTGGGAAATTTTTTCCGTACTTTAAAAATTGCTTCAGGCGTCAAAGGCAGAGAAATAAAAGTGGTTGTAGCTTCCGGCCAAACGGTATTAACTTGGTGTAATATTTCATCAAGATTTTGCCTAGAACTGCTAGAGTGGGGATGAGAAGCCAAGGCGGGCTGTGGCTTTTCATTGGTTAGCCAATACAAAGTCGATTCAACCTGCGCGTAAAAAATTATCGCTGTCCCTGTAGCGGAGATCAGTATGAGAAAAGCGACTGATACAATGCCCGAAACGTTATGTAAATCAAAGACAGTCCGCTGCCAGTGAGCTTTCCAATTAATAGAGAATCCACGAGCCAAATTGCGCCAACCACTCCACAATACTAAGCCCGTAAAAGTTAGTCCTAGCATTACTATACCGCAAATACCTACAACATGATGACCGAATTCTCCTCCCGCTAATTCTGCGTGTAACGTAAAAATAAAACCTGTAAAAGTTTCTTTCCAAATGCGCCCGCCCGTAATTTTTCCACTGTAAGGATTGACATAAACGCTAACTATTTCCTCACTCTTTGACAGCATAGAAATTTGGCAAACTTCCTTCGCTGAGCGCGGCAGCAAGATACTAAGAGCTTGATTTTGCGGATAAGTTTTTTCCACAATTTGCAGGACATTTTCCAGCGGTATCCGTTCGGCTTGAGGAATTACTTGCAGGAGTTGGGGATTGAAGAACCGCTCGATTTCGGGACCGAAAACCAGCAAGCTGCCCGTTAAAGCAATTACTGCTAGAAATATTCCTACTACCAACCCCAAATACAAGTGCAGTTTGAATGCGAGTTTGCGGAACTTCATCTCGAAATTTTTATCAAAGCCGTTAACTGTTCTCATTAAGGTAAAACCGATAGTCCGACAAGGAATTAAACCCCGCTTAGGACTGGCGGACTAGCGGGTGGGCACGAGGACTGACAGACTAACAGCTTAAATTGACACCAATGGGTTATTGGAGTGTCCCTACGGGGGATATTGAATCTACCTCATAAACCTGCAATCTGCTGTAATTACCAGTTAAGGCGGTAATTAACACTGAGAGTCAAACCTCTGCCTGCATAATTAGAGCTATCCGATCCAAATCCAGCTAAGTATTGGGAGATCACGGGAAAATATTGATTATTCAATAAATTCTCAACTTTGACTTGTAGCAGCCCAGAGCCAATTTTAACCGCGCTGACGTAATCCAATGTTAGATAGCTGCTAATCGGGCCGCCATCCGAGCCGTCTTTGAAGGCCTGATCGCGATTTCCAGAATATAATAACTGTAACCGATTGTTCCATCCCGGCAAAGTTTCATTTTGGAGATAAGCTGTTAGCTTGAGCGGTGGAATTCGGCTGCTATCGATGGCGATGTAACGGTTGTCCTCCTCATATTCGCCTTGAATATAAGTAGCAGTCCCCCCGATCGACCATGTTCGTCCAGGTTGCCAATCCACAGTCCCTTCTAAGCCGTAGATGCGTTCTGGGGCGCGGATGAGTTCCAGGCGGCCTGTGTTGCCAACTGGTTGAAAACTGACTCCAAGATCGGAGGTATTGTAAAAAGCGGCAAGCGACATTTGCACGGATTGCCACCCTCCTCGAATGCCAATTTCGTAGTTGTTGACTTTTTGCGGTTGAGTTACTTCTAACGAAGATTCAATTCCGACAAAATTGTCGGGGGGTTGGCGGAGGATGCGGCCGAAATCGGGAACTGAGAAACCTTGAGAAAAGTTGCCAAATACGTTGAAGGTGTCATTGATTTTATAGACAGCCCCTGTATTAAATAGGGTGGCGTTAAATTTGCGATCGCCTCCTTCGATCTGGCGATCGTTAAAAGTGGTATAATCATTGACGTTTAACCCGGCGCGTTCGTGACGTATCCCGCCACTTAGAATCACGATATCGTCAATATTCCATTCCAATTGACCGAAAAAGCCAAGGCTGTTGTAAGTGTAAGGAGGGACGAAAGGACGCTCGGAAATTTTCCGGTAAACCCGGCCGCCACTTGCGTCAAATCTCTCCGGGTCGTACAGGTCGAAACGCTGTCTGCTATCTTCAGTAACATAGTCAGAACCCCAAGTTAATCGAAGATTTTCGGCACGCGATAAAGGAGTGGTGATCGCCAGTCTACCTCCTATCTGTTCGCTCTCGGCTCGCGAACGAGTAACACCGACAAACGGCCCAAAGAAATCGGATGTGCGATAATCTGAAGGAACACCTACATTGGAATTGGTTCGATAGTAAATTTGACTTTGAAGGCTGCTGCCAAAAAGGTTTTGGTTGGTATAACTGAGGTTGAGCTGTGTACTTTTATTTCCCGGTGTTTCCCCGTCAATATCCAAATCTCCGGTTCGGATGGCGCGGGCTTTTTGCCGTCCTTCCTGGTCGTCCACACTAACGTCGGGAATCACATTGGGATCTTGGGTTTCCCGATAGTGATTGACAGTTAGTTGCAGCCGCTGTTCGGTATCCAAATCTACCCCGACTTTGCCCATCACGTTGAAGAGGGTGCTGCTGTCTCCGCCGAGTTCAAAAAAGGGAATGCGATCGCCTTTGGCATCGTAAAAAGCTCCACTTCTAGAGAGCGAGACAGTACCCGTCAGATCGACATTGCCCGATCGGCCAGAAATCGTCTGCTGAGCGTTAAAGCTTAGAGCATCATCCGTGTTTGTTAAACCGCTACCGACGCCCACTTCAGTAACAGCAGTTAGCCTTTCCTCAGTTGGCCGACGAGTAATAATATTAACCACGCCACCTGTAGCCTGAGCGCCGTAGATTGCGGTAGACCCCCGCACTACTTCAATGCGTTCGATCGCGCTGGGATCGATGTTTCTAAATTCTCTGCCAAAAGATTGAATATTGGTTGTTTGCGGCACGCCGTCAATCAGAACGGAAACGTCGCGACCCCGCAAAGTTTGTCCATAAGTTGCAGTAGTTTGAGTCGGGGGGGCGAAACCGGGAACCTGATTTGCCAGAGCTTCCCCGATATTTCTCGATGGCCCTACCTGCTGCTGAAGTTCTTCTGAGTCTATCACCGTTATAGAGCGAGGCACGTTTGTCACTCTTTCTGAGGTTCGTGTTGCAGTGACGACAATTTCAATCGGGTCTCTCCCCGCCTGTGGCGTCCCTGGTGGCTGTGCTGTAGGCGGTAAAGGTTCTCCGGGCGTTCCTGGCGGCTGCGCTGTAGGCGGTAAAGGTTCTCCGGGCGTTCCTGGCGGCTGTGCTGTAGGCGGTAAGGGTTCTCCGGGTATCTCTACCGGCTGCGCTGTAGGCGGTAAGGGTTCTCCGGGTATCTCTACCGCCTGCGCTGTCTGTGGGAATGGTGCTGCAGGTGCCCCCGGCCGCTGTGTTGTAGGAGCCGGTGCAGGCGGGCGAGCAGTCATCTGCGAGGTGGGTTTTAAACCCAGAATCAGACCCGCAGCGTTAGGAATCACCCGTGCCACTGGTTGACCCCTCTCGCCAATCACTTTGATTCGGATGCTGTTGTTATCTAAAGGAGTAACGGTGACAGAAGCAATTCCCGCAGCCGGTTTGTCTTGACGAAACTCATTTCCCCCCGGTAGTCGCAGTTGAGCGGTGATGGCATCAATTTGTAAAGTTTCGCCAAAGGTGGTGGTAAAGACTTGCAGGGGTCTTCCATCTTCAGTGTCTAGGATGATTTCAATGCCTTCTGACGTGGGGTTGAGGCGAACGCCCGTCACCTGCGCGATGTTGGAAGCGCACGCCGACTGAGCGACTACCGCCGACACGACTCCTGCCAGCCCAAGGCTACTTAGTAATTTCTGTGATCTCTTCATTACTCTTTAATCAACAATTAATGGAACTTCGGATATGTGGTTTGCGTTGCTTGCACAACAAAATGTGTGAGTGAGAGCGTTGCTGCTCTTCTCTGGCTCCTAAAACTGACCTGCGGAAGATCCGGCCCTGTTATCGGGCGCAGTTCGATCCGATTCTCCCGTCGCTAGTGGCATTTGTCTGGGAATACAGGAGGCGCGTGAGGGCGAAAGCCTCAGTCCGGTGGCGCTCTGGACGATCGCCCACTGTGGGCATTTTCCTCGGTTAAAGGAAGTAGTCGCTGGACGCTTAATGAGAAAGAGCCTTAATTAGATAACAGAGTACTTGCATCTGTCAAGAGTTAACTAATGAAAAATTATTGCATCTTGAGATAGGGGGTCTCACCCCTCTATATCCTTGAACACCACTTGCGTAGTATGGTTGATTGTGAGGGCTAGACAAACGATCGCCTAAAATGCTATGGCAAAAGTTAGAAAATATTGTCATATAGTTACGGAGACGAGTCAATAAATTCTCTCAACTACTCTTGATAATTAATATCATCTAGCATAGGATACTTAAAGTCGATAGCCGTAAAGCCCTTGAAGCTGATATCGAAGCTGGCTCGGACTGAAATCGCCCCGGAGCCTGCAGCCGAACAACGCGATCGACAACAAAACGTGAAAACAAGCGCTCATACCCGAATTGAAGACTCAAACGCGCTGATGGGAGACTCGTAACGCCCGACAACTGTTCACAGAAAGTCTATGTGGAAAGAATTTGGCGGAACTGGTTGGCGTACTGCAAACAAGATTTATTAGGTAAAAAGAATCGATGAGTGACGCAAGCATGAAGGGAAACCAACTCACCGAAAGTTGTACAAATTTAGTAGAACTCCTACAAAACAGAGCGTTACACCAACCAGAGCAGAAATATACTTTTCTGTTAGACGGAAAAACTGAAACCGCCAGTTTGACTTATCGAGAGTTAGATGCGATCGCCCGATCGCACGCCGCGCGACTTCAGACATTGGGAGTCAGTGGCGAACGAGCGTTACTGCTTTTCCCGCCAGGATTGGACTATCTCGCCGCCTTTTTCGGATGTTTGTACGCCAAAGTGATCGCAGTTCCCCTCTATCCGCCGAAGCTGAAACGGAATTTAGCGAAAATTAGTGCGATCGCCAAAGACGCAGGAGCAACAGTTGCGATCGCTCCCGCGCGACACCTGGAAAATTTAGAGCAGCTATGCGAACAAGCGCCGCAACTCAAAGCGATGCGTTGGCTGAGTGCAGAGGAGCTTTCCGATGACTGCGAAAAGTGGCAGCAGCCACCCATCCATCCCGACTCCGTGGCTTATCTTCAGTACACTTCCGGCTCAACCTCCACCCCCAAAGGCGTAATGGTGAGCCACGCCAACGTTTTGTACAACATCGAATACATTCACCGAGGCTTTGACCACGATTCCGAAAGCGTTGCCGTAACGTGGCTCCCACCCTTTCACGACATGGGGTTAATTGACGGATTGCTCAAACCTTTGTATCTGGGAATTCCCTCTTACTTCATGCCGCCAGCAGCTTTTATTCAGGACCCGATGTGCTGGTTGGAAGCGATTTCGCGCTACAAAGCTACCCACAGTGGCGGGCCAAATTTTGCTTACGACTTGTGTGCTAGCAAAATCAGCAAAATCTTGGGCGATGGTCAAAAAATGCTCGACTTGAGTAGTTGGCGCGTCGCCTATAACGGCGCAGAACCGATCCACAAAGAAACCCTAGAGAGATTTACCAAAGCTTTTGAGCCCTGCGGTTTTCACGCCGATGCCTTTTGTCCTGCTTACGGAATGGCAGAAACTACGCTAAAAATTGCCACGGTTCGCAGCGGAATAACACCGACTTTCTTAGCTGTTGATGCTGGGGCGCTGGAAAATAATCAGATTGTAGAAGTTTTGGAAGGCGAGGGGGGTGCGAGAACTTTAGTCGGCTGCGGTTTCCCTGAATTTGGCACTAAAGTTGCGATCGTCAATCCCGAAACTCTGACACAATGCCAGCCGCAAGAAGTCGGAGAAATTTGGGTAGCTGGCGAAACAGTGGCGCGAGGCTATTGGAATCGCCCAGAAGAGACAGAAAAAACCTTTCAAGCATATCTTTCAGATACCAGCGAAGGGCCCTTTTTGCGAACTGGAGATTTAGGCTTTTTACGCGATCGAGAACTGTTTATTACAGGGCGACTCAAAGATTTGATTATCATCCGAGGTCGCAATATTTACCCCCAAGATATAGAAAAAACAGCAGAGCGCAGCCATCCCAGTTTGCGGCCGGGGGCGATCGCGGCATTCTCGGTGGAAGTCGCAGGCGAAGAACAGCTCGTTATCCTGCCAGAATTACAATCTCGCAAAGCGCCGGATAATGCCGAGGAAATTATCAGCGCCATCCGAACCCGCATTGCTCAAGAATATGAAGTCCAAGTTTATGGAGTAGTGCTGATTAAGCCGGGAAGCATTCCGAAAACCACCAGCGGTAAAATTCAACGTCGCGCCGCCTATGCTGACTTTCTAGCTGACAATTTGGAAGTTGTCGCCAGTAGCATTTTAGAGTTAGCTGATTTGGTGGAAATCGACGATCGACTCACCCGAGAAATTCTGCTGACAGCAGAGTTAGAAGAACGGCAGTCGCTGCTTGAAACTTACCTTTGGCAGCAGGTAAACCGCCGGGGAATTCATTCCCCTGCTAATAGCCAAAGTCTGCTAAAACTGATATCTTGCACCATTGTCAAGAACGGGCAAGATGCCCGTTCCACAAAGAATGAGTTTTCTTGTGGAACAGGCATCTTGCCTGTTCCTAA
>NZ_JAUPTE010000133.1:0-8802 GCF_036701705.1 Microcoleus sp. w1-18aA5
TTTGGTAAAAATTGTAATCTCACACTTTTTTCATTATAACCGATAACTAATCAACTTATTTATTTTTCATTCCTTAGTCATCCGATTTTAGATTTTAGATTTTAGAAGCAGGTTGTCTACCACGGCAAGCCTCGCGCATCGGAAAAATCGGCATCTAGAACCGCCCCCGGATCGAAAACAGCATCAGTTAAATCAGCTTTTCTAAACGACGTTACCGACAATTTTTCTATTTCTTCAACAGCAATAAAAAAGCCGATCGCAGTTAACCCAAGAATTACCCCAGAAACTAAAAATAAGACAATTCCCCTGATAGTATCTCCGCCCAAAAATGTCACAATACCGCTAGCGCCGATCGCAGCAGCAGCCCCAGCCACAGCCCCAGCCACAATTCCAGCCTCGCACCGAGTCGCAGCAATCGCCGTAGCAGCCGTTCCAGCCACAGCCACAGCCCCCGCATCCGCCCCGGCTATCAGTCCAGTCAAAGCCCCAGCCGCCGTCACTGTTACCGCAGTTACCCCAGCCCTAGCAATCAAATTTCTTACCCGCCTGCGGCTTTGTCCGGTTCGGACACCCTGAAAATTTGCCCCCCTCAAAATCGCCCCGGTGAAATTGCAGCCTCGAATGTCGCAACCGCTGAAATTCGCCCCAGATAAGTCAAGCCCTTTAAAAGAACGGTTCCGCAAGTTTTGGTTAGCAAAATTGAGATTTCGAGGTAAAGTCATTCGATTTTAGATTTTAGATTTTAGATTTTAGATTAACCAAGCAAATGCCTGGGATTTTAGATTTTAGATTATAGATTTTAGATTAACCAAGCGCAGGGCATTTAGAATAAAGCCTGTGGTTTATAACGAGTTTCCATGTCTCCCATCTCCGAATCTCCATTTTCCCCCCAACAAATTGCCGCTGAAAGACTCACACCAGAAGAATATCAAGAAATCGTTCAGCGTCTTGGCCGCCATCCTAATAAAGCTGAATTGGGAATGTTCGGCGTCATGTGGAGCGAACACTGCTGTTACAAAAATTCGCGGCCACTATTAAAACAGTTTCCCACAGAGGGCGATCGA
Source organism: Microcoleus sp. w1-18aA5 (assembly GCF_036701705.1). Lineage (NCBI taxonomy): Bacteria > Bacillati > Cyanobacteriota > Cyanophyceae > Oscillatoriales > Microcoleaceae > Microcoleus > Microcoleus sp. w1-18aA5. Next base: position 1,065 of record NZ_JAUPTE010000133.1, read on the forward strand.
ATTCTCGTCGGGCCTGGAGAAAATGCCGGCGTCGTAGACTTGGGAGACGGCTTGCAACTCGCCTTCAAAATTGAATCGCACAACCACCCGTCAGCAGTCGAACCTTTCCAAGGTGCAGCAACCGGTGTCGGCGGGATTCTCCGCGATATCTTCACAATGGGTGCTCGCCCGATCGCACTTTTAAATTCCCTGCGTTTTGGTAACTTAGACGATGCCAAAACTCAGAGATTGTTCAAAGGCGTAGTATCGGGAATTTCCCATTATGGAAATTGCATCGGCGTACCCACAGTAGGCGGCGAAGTTTACTTCGATCCTGCTTATTCCGGCAACCCATTAGTTAACGTCATGGCCTTGGGTTTAATGGAAACTCAAGAAATCGTCAAATCCGGCGCATCCGGCATCGGAAATCCCGTGCTTTATGTCGGTTCAACTACCGGGCGAGATGGCATGGGAGGAGCAAGTTTTGCCAGTGCCGAATTGACAGACAAATCAATGGACGATCGCCCCGCCGTCCAAGTAGGAGATCCATTTTTAGAAAAATCCTTAATTGAAGCTTGTTTAGAAGCATTCAAAACCGGCGCAGTCGTCGCTGCCCAAGATATGGGTGCGGCGGGAATCACCTGTTCCACATCAGAAATGGCAGCCAAAGGCGGCGTCGGCATTGAATTTGATTTAGACAAAGTTCCCGTTCGAGAAAGCGGTATGGTTCCCTACGAATACCTGCTGTCGGAATCTCAAGAACGGATGTTGTTTGTTGCCCAAAAAGGACGCGAACAGGAATTAATCGATATTTTCCACCGCTGGGGATTGCACGCGGTTGTAGCGGGTACAGTGATTGAAGAGCCGATCGTCCGAATTCTCTTTAAAGGCGAAATCGCTGCCGAAATTACCGCGACCGCTTTGGCAGATAACACGCCAATTTATCACCGAGAACTGTTGACAGAGCCGCCAGAATATGCTAAAAAAGCATGGAAATGGACGGCGGATTCGCTGCCACAATCCACAGTTACAGGTATCGAAATTAACGGTAATTTCCAAACTTGGAATCAGATTTTGCTGACACTTTTAGATACTCCCACCATCGCTTCTAAACGCTGGGTTTATCGCCAATACGACCATCAAGTGCAAAACAATACTGTTATTTTACCTGGTGGTGCAGATGCTGCGGTTGTCAGATTGCGTCCGCTAGAACCCTGCCACTCTTCCCTTGCTAACGGGTTAGAAGTACACCCCCTTGCTAAGGGGGATCTACTGAGAGAAAATGCTGTTTCTCTAGCTTCCGAAAGCAAACAGGAAGAAGAGGTAATTCCTCTATTTACAAAGGCACAAGGTAGGGAAACTCCAAAAGTTTCTCCCCCCCTTAGCAAGAAGGAAGCGCCCTTGGGGATGATTCCTGGAGTTGCTGCAACGGTTGATTGCAATTCTCGTTATGTTTATCTCGATCCTTATGAAGGTGCAAAAGCAGTCGTAGCGGAAGCAGCTAGAAACTTAAGTTGTGTGGGCGCTGAACCTCTGGCAGTTACTGATAATTTGAATTTTGGCAGTCCCGAAAAGCCGATCGGATATTGGCAGTTAGCGTCAGCTTGTCGCGGGATTGCTGATGCTTGTCGGGAGTTGGGAACGCCTGTTACTGGTGGCAATGTTTCTCTTTACAATGAAACGGTTGATGCTGAGGGAAATCCTCAACCAATTTATCCGACTCCGGTAATCGGAATGGTGGGGTTAATTCCCGATTTAAAGAAGATTAGTGGCCAAGCTTGGCTAAAGAAAGGTGATTTAATTTATGTGCTGGGAATGGGGGAATCATCCCAAAACTCAGAACTTTCATCTGAAAACTCAAAAATCGCAACTTCTCCTACTTTGGGAGGTTCGGAATATTTAGCGGCAATTCACGGGATTGTAGCTGGGAAACCGCCAAGGATAGATTTTGAGTTGGAAAGAAAAGTGCAATCGGTTTGTCGCGATGGAATTCGGCAAGGTTGGGTATGTTCTGCCCATGATTGTGCGGAAGGTGGAATTGCGATCGCCCTCGCGGAATCTTGTATTTCTGCTAAAATGGGTGCGGAAATTCATCTCAGTTTCAACTCGGCAAATGTCAGCCGCTGGGATGAAATTTTGTTTGGTGAGATGGGCAACTGCATTGTAGTTTCAGTCGCACCGAAAAATCAAGAAATTTGGGAAGCTTACCTGCAAGAACATTTGACCAAAATGTGGCAGAAAATTGGTTTAGTTTGCTGTGCTGAATCACCTTTGCGGGTGGTGACTGCTGACAATCAAGTGTTAATTGAGGTTTCGATGGGTGAGATGGGCGATCGGTTCTATAATGCGATCGAGCGTCGGATTGCATCTGTCTAATCGCATTCCATATAAAGGGCGGTTGAAACCGCCTCTACACAGACGAAACCCGCCGACGCGGGTTGAAAATTTTCAGTCCGCGCAGGCGGAGTTTGTTTGTGCAGAAGCGATTTCAAACGCCCAATTAATTGCCCAATTAATCGTCGGGTCAATCGCCCAGTCAATCTATACAATATAAACAGTATCATTCCTAAAATAAATGATTTGCTGTATCAATCCCAACTGCGAAAAGCCTGAGAACCCCGACGGACAAACATATTGCATCAGTTGTGGTGTTAAACTCGTACCCATCCTGCGAAATCGTTTCCGCATGATCAAATTCCTCGGTCAAGGTGGCTTCGGCAGAACTTATTTAGCAGAAGATATTGATAAACTAAATCTACCCTGTGTCGTTAAACAATTAGCACCAAATGTCCAGGGAACTTGGGCGATTAACAAAGCGGTAGAATTATTTCAGCAAGAAGCCAAACAACTACAACAGCTAGGACAACATCCCCAAATTCCATCACTAGATGCCTATTTTGAACAAGACAACTATCTGTATCTCGTACAACAGTTTGTCGATGGGGACAATTTGTTAAACCTTTTCCAAAATCAAGGAATTTGGCCAGAAAACCAAGTTAAGCAACTATTACTCGAACTTCTACCTGTTCTCAACTTTATTCACGAACAAAAAATTATTCACCGAGATATCAATCCTCAGAATATTATGCGCCGTCGCAGCGACGGTGTATTAATGCTGATTGATTTCGGAGTTTCCAAACAGTTGTCGGGAACAGCGATGTCGAGACTGGGAACGCAAATTGGTACGCCTGGTTATTCACCATTTGAACAAATGAAAGGGGGTGAAGCTTATCCAGCCAGCGATTTGTTTAGCTTGGGGGCGACGGCTTTTCATCTACTGACGGGGCTATATCCTTTTGATTTGTGGGTGGATCAAGGTTATAGTTGGACAGGAAATTGGCAGCAACATTTGAAAAGTCCCATAGAAAAGGGATTGGAATTGATTTTATCTAAGTTGTTGGCAAAAGATATTCAGCAGCGCTATCAATCAGCCGAGGAAGTTTTAATAGATTTTCAACATCACTCAAGACAAACTCCCCCACCGACACCAACTCCCGCGCCGACTTTAAAAAGGTTTGACTTTGACCCGGTGACAGTTGAGGTGCGGGGTAATATAAGTAGCCGTCAACGCTGTCAAGCACAATTTTATAGTGAAAATTTAGGTAGCGGTGCAATCTTAGACATGGTAGCAATTCCTGGTGGCAGTTTCGTGATGGGTTCCCCCAATACGGAAGCAGGGCGAAGTAACAATGAAGGGCCGCAGCGTACTGTTAATATCTCTCCTTTTTTTATGGGTAAATATCCCATTACTCAAGAACAGTGGGAAGTAGTGATGGGGAATAACCCTTCTGATATCAAAGGTTTGAAACGTCCTGTAGAACAAGTAAGCTGGAATAATGCTCTGGAATTCTGCCAGAAAATTTCTCAAAAAACCGGCAAGATTTATCGCTTACCTTCGGAAGCCGAATGGGAATATGCTTGTCGCGCCGGAACTACAACGCCTTTCTATTTTGGCGAAACAATTACCCCAAATTTAGTTAATTATGATGGCAATTATCCCTACGGTGCTGCGCCGAAGGGACGTTACCGCAAACAAACAACGGATGTGGGGAGTTTTCCGCCGAATCCGTTTGGTTTGTATGATATGCACGGGAATGTTTGGGAATGGTGCAGCGATAAATGGCACGATAATTATAGTGGCGCACCGACTGACGGAAGTTCTTGGGAAACTGCAACGGATAATAAGCGGGTGCTGCGTGGTGGTTCATGGAACAACCATGCGCTCTATTCCCGTAGTGCCGATCGTGACAGGAATTCGGCGGGCTACAAGTTGAGGAACTGGGGTTTTCGTGTGGCGGTAGCTTCGGTTTCTTCCTCGTCCTAGTTTCCGCGTAGTAGTGGTAGGGTGCGTCGCATTGAACAATCTACAAATCAAATCCACAATCTCGCAGCGACGCACCGCGAGAGTCAGTCAGGTGCGTCGCCATCTCAAACCTGTAAATTCCATCGAATATCCCACAGATCCGCACCCTACAAAAACTGTTGACCTGCTATCATCAAGATAGACGCATCGTAGGAAAACAACCGATGACACTAACAGAATTACTCCCTACCATTAGAAAACTGTCTGCGATCGATAAACGAGAGTTAATCCGTATTCTCATGGCGGAAGAAGATATCAGTGAGAATATTTTTCCTTTGGAACCTTACAAGACTTACTACTTACCAACTCCCTACGATACTTTTGGCGCTGGTGCAGCTTTGATGCAGGCAATGAATCTGGCTAACAGCGACGAAAAGTGAGTATTATGCGATTTCAATACTCTACCAATCACCCCTCTCAAGATGAGTTTGACAGCTTACCGCGCATTCCCTTGATTCTGCGCCACAATAACCAGAGAGTCGAAGTTGTTGGGTTAGTAGACAGCGGTGCAACAGTGAGTGTATTGCCTTACCAAATAGGAATTCAGCTTGGCTTAGTGTGGGATGACAGCAAAGCCATTATTCGACTGGCCGGTAACGTGGGTAATCAACCAGCGATGCCAGTATTTTTCAGGGCTGAAATAGGGGAGTTTGCTCCGGTAAGATTAGTATTTGCTTGGGCAAAAAGTGATAGTGTATCATTGATTCTGGGACAGACAAATTTTTTCTTAGAATTTGACGTTCACTTTTATCGTTCTCGGCTTGAGTTTGATATTGAGCTGAAGCGTTAATTTTTACCATAATTTATTGGCACGGTTCACTCCTGTCATACTTATCCTTCAATTCAGTCACAGCCAACTATAGCTACACAATGTGGCTAACGCAGAATTAAGACAATTGACAGAAGATAAAAGTCATATTTTATCTACTTTGTCCTATCCTTTTCAAAATCAAGCAGGTTTGGTTGAGACAGGTTCTTCGTCCCTTTTCTACTTTCGACTGGAAGGGAATATTTGTATCGAAAGTCCTATACAATATAAACAATATCATTCCTAAAATAAATGATTTGCTGTATCAATCCCGATTGCCCCAATCCTCAAAACCCGGACGGGCAAACATATTGCATCAGTTGTGGCCTTCAACTCGTACCCATCCTGCGAAATCGCTTCCGCATGATCAAACTCCTCGGTCAAGGTGGCTTCGGTCGAACCTATTTAGCAGAAGATATTGATAGACTAAATCAACGCTGTGTCGTTAAACAATTAGCACCCGATGTCCAGGGAACTTGGGCGATTAACAAAGCGGTAGAATTATTTCAGCTAGAAGCTAGACAACTACAACAGCTAGGACAACATCCCCAAATTCCCTCCCTTGATGCCTATTTTGAAGACAACAAATATTTGTATCTCGTACAGCAGTTTGTGGATGGGGATAATTTGTTGACGCTTTTCCAAAATCAGGGAATTTTGCAAGAAAGCCAAGTTAAGCAACTATTACTCGAACTTTTACCTGTTCTCAACTTTATTCACGAACAAAAAATTATTCATCGAGATATCAAGCCTGAGAATATTATGCGCCGTCGCAGCGACGGTTTGTTAATGCTGATTGATTTCGGAGTTTCCAAACAATTGTCGGGAACAGTGATATCGCGACAGGGAACGCAAATTGGTTCCCATGGTTATGCACCGCTTGAACAAATGCAAGGCGGTGAAGCTTATGCAGCCAGCGATTTGTTTAGCTTGGGGGCGACGGCTTTTCATCTACTGACGGGGGTACATCCTTATGGTTTGTGGACGGAACACGGTTATAGCTGGACTGCAAATTGGCAGCAATATTTGAAAAGTCCCATAGACAAGGGATTGGAATTGATTTTATCTAAGTTGTTGGCAAAAGATATCCAGCAGCGCTATCAATCAGCCGAGGAAGTTTTAAGAGATTTTCAACGTCAGTCAACACAATCTCCCGCACCGACACCAACTCCCACAATTCCTGTGATTCCACAGCACTCTTTGCCGTTACGAACTAACACAACAAGGCGAGGTTTCTTGCAATTAGCGGGTTTTGCTGGGGGAGGATTTGCATTAGCTGTGCTGGGCCAAAGTTTGTTGAACAACAAAACTTCTTCATCTTCACCAAATCTTCCACCTTCATCCAACAAGGCGGCCCCATCTCCTAAATCATCTCCAAAAACTACAGCCAAAAGTTCATCGCCAAAACCATCTCCACAATCTGTAGCAGAAAGTCCATCGCCAAAACCATCTCCCAAACCATCTCCCAAACCCGCACCAGAAACTCCAAAACCTACGCCATCTTCCAATGCTTTAAAAAGCTTTACTTTTGAAACAGTGACAGTCAACTCAACGGGGCAAATTGCCAACCGCCGTCAAGGAAAAGCACAGGCTTTTATAGAAAATATGGGGAATGGTATTACTCTAGATATGGTAGCAATTCCTGGTGGCAGTTTCGTGATGGGTTCCCCCGATACGGAAGCCGGACGAAGTAGCTATGAAGGGCCGCAGCGTACCGTGAATATCCCTGCTTTTTTTATGGGTAAATATGAGATTACTCAAGAACAATACCAAGCGGTGATGGGAAATAACCCTTCTGAGTTCAAAGGTGCGAAACTTCCTGTCGAAAAAGTAAGCTGGAATGACGCTGTGGAATTCTGCAAGCGGCTTTCTAAAAAAACAGGCAAGACTTATCGCTTACCTTCAGAAGCGGAATGGGAATATGCTTGCCGCGCCGGAACTAAAACACCTTTCTATTTTGGTGAAACAATTACCCCGGATTTAGTTAATTATAATGGCAATAATCCCTACGCTGGGGCATCGAAGGGACTTTACCGCAAACAAACAACTGATGTCGGGAATTTTTCACCCAATGCTTTTGGACTTTATGATATGCACGGAAATGTTTGGGAATGGTGCAGTCATCCCGACAACGATCAAAGCGATCGCCGGGTGCGGTGTGGCGGTTCCTGGAAGGACGCTGCGGTGAATTGTCGCAGTGCGTATCGTCTTAGCAATTCGGCGGGCGATCGTTACTCGGACATCGGTTTTCGCGTGGCTTTGGTTTCCGCGTAGTCTCGGGTTTTCGCTTCTTTGCTGTAGTCTCCCGCGAGGACTCTTATTTTAAGACTCGGCTGTTTCAACCTGGTTTATAAATATAGTCCTGGACGCATCAAAACCTTCATAACCGGGCTTTTTGCGGTTTGTAGCGCTTCTTCTGGGCCACAAAACCAGGTTCCTAACCACCCGCGCATAAGTCCTATAATAGGGCTTGCTGAATAATCGATCGCACATCAAGAATAAGAGCGATCAATATCTTCAAGCCGAGTTAAATATAAGTTTTTTCTGTATCGATTCATCCCAATTATAATTGTAGATTATCTTCCACG
>NZ_JAUPTE010000134.1:0-8277 GCF_036701705.1 Microcoleus sp. w1-18aA5
CCAACTCCGTTAAGAGTTGCGATCGCCCCTCAAGGCAATCGGCTGAATATGGCATTATAGTTAGGCTCCAAACGTTGTAACAGAACAGTTTGGGGAAGTCGTGACTTGTTTAGCGGGCTCAATCGCTACTCAGTCGCGCAACATCTTCCTTAATTACTTACGATCGCAGCTTCGTAGAGAAAATACAACCCTGCAATTGTAAAGTTTTGTACAAGTAAAGCCCCTTTTTAGGGGGCGTGATTCCTAATTCCCTTTTGGGGTTTACCCTTCAATCATCTCCAAAATTGCTTCAATGTCTGCGAGTGTTGCCGCTGATTTCTTACGCTTAGCTTTGAGCCTGTTTAACAAGTCAGCCGCGTCTGGTAGCTCAATTTCAGGGCGTCGTCTATGGTACAGCTCAATTCTTAGGTCACTCACTAAACTCTGAAGTCTCTTACATTCACCCTTTAATCGCTTCAATTCCTCTATTGAACCGCTTGTATCACGCGATTGAGACTGTTTGCTGTCAAGTGCGGAACTACTATGGCTATCTGCTGTGTCACGCGATTGAGACTGTTTGTTGTCAAGTGCGGAACTACTATGGCTATCTGCTGTGTCACGCGATTGAGACTGTTTGTTGTCAAGTTGTCGGGCATAATCTAGAGTAGCGTTAGCCAGAGCAATCGGAACTCGAATGGTGCGAGTCGGGCCACTCTGCCAAGCAGCTTTAAAGCGGGAATCTTTGATTGAGTCTTCGTGTCCTTTAGGGTTAGGCATAACAAATGAATCCCTTGTGTCAAGCGTTTCACTTAATCTAGCAATAACGTTAAGTAGTGTCAAGCGCGTGACACAGGACTTTTTGGTGTCCTCAGCCGGACGGGCAGGCGGCTATTTTTCCGATGGCCGATTTTTTAATTGTGGCTCAGAAGGAGACAATGGCGGCCAGTCGTAAAAATCCCGCTGGGAGCTTTAGGCGGGAAGAGGGAATTTCCCACTCATTCCAAAACCTTGTTCTAGGCGGGGATAGTACATTTTCCCCGCCTACGACTTGAAACGGGTACGGTTAGGTCAGGATACAAAAATTTCTGAGTTTTATTTAACTTTCTAACTTTTAGAAGTGGGTGCCATTTTCAGACAACGGTGCATCAAGTATCTTGGCAACCAAACCAGCCCCAACAATCTAGCTTTGAGACAGAAGCTAGATTGTTGAGGTGTAATAGTAAGACAAAAGCGTAAGACGTAAGACACCCTAACCCCCGACAGCACAAAGTTGGCTGCAACTATTGTAGTCAATACCCTGCAACTCCCCCCCTACCCTGCACCCCGAGCTAAACAAAATTTTCGGCTTCAAATCCCAACTTAAAGATTGCTTTTTGGGATTTGAGTCTAGTTAGGCAATGCGATTGGAGCGGTGGCGGTCTAGCTTTTCTGCGTCACACTTGCACCTAGTATTATTTAATAAAGCAAGGTGCAAGCCTAAACTATAAAAAAATAAAAAATTATTATTTTATGCACATATCTGAGAATTTATCTTGATATGATAAAAAATTATTTGTATAATCTAGCAAATCAACATCAATTGTTTTAATAATGCGATAATTACTAAGTTTTTTAGGATGAGTAATATCGGTTAAATAATTTTCTTCAATTTCTTTTTCATTAATTTTCCTCTTGGCAAGATCAATATTAAATTTGTCAATTATTCTCGCACACTGTTGAATCGAAACAATTAGATTATTATTAACTAAACGTAAGTGCTCTGGTATCAGTCCCTGAAAAGATACCAGTTTAATTGAATCTTCTTTGATATCTTCCATAAAGGTTAAATCGTTATAGCAAGGGGATGGCTCTCTAGTAATATAGTTTTTTATATACGATTCGTTCTTTTTAGCAGTTTCAAAATTGAATGATAATTTGGCATGAAGTTGATGAATAATCTCTTTTTCTTTCTCAGATAGTTGTTTTTTATTATTAGACTCTGCAAGAAGCTGGCCTATTATAAAGGTAGTGACAGGAAGAAGGGATGGTAAAGCACCGGGCAAGGGATGTGTGAAAAGAAATGGAAATAAAAATGGTGTAATGACAAACAAGAATGTAGGTATGAGTATTTTCTTTTCATCATTAATGCTAATAAATCTGAATAAACCTAGATTGTATAACAACCATGTTCCAGATAAAAATACCCCTATTGAAGCTGAAATTAGAATGTTGTTTGGGTCTGAGTTTATCGTTTGCATACTGTAAAGAAAAGTAAAGTAAAAGTGTATTTCGACACATAAGAATTATAACCCTTAAACCTAAATCAGGATATGTAACTTCCCCATCTAGACCTTATAAACGTTGAGCTGACTAATCTTGCATTTGTTGAGAAAAGTTTCATAATGTTTGCTGAGAGCGCTTTGATTTGGTGCTGCTTTTTTATCCTGGGGCAAAGCCAGTTTCCGAGCAGCCAAATCTTGATAACAGGTGCCAACCAGTTCAGGAGCAATCACCACTTCATTGGTATCTGGTCGAATTGATAGTAGATGCAAATCGAACAGAGTGTGTATGTCAGCCCTGAGCGGTAAACCATTGGTTAAATGATTGGTTTGATTACCTTGATATGGAATTATATGGGCGGCTTCAATAGCTGACTCTACATCACAATCAGTTATTGGGCATCGACCCGCGTAGGCAGTTAACAACTTACGTCGAAATTTAGGCTGTCCCTGTCGCTGTACAATAGAAGCAGTTATCCGTCGTCTGGCGTCTTGAAGAGTTTCAGCATCAAAATATCCCTCAGATTCAATTTTTTGACGCTCAGCATCCAGCTCGGGTAGCGCCGGATTACCTCGCAAATCTAGTCTTTCCAAATTTTTCATGTTGCGGATTTCCTCCGGGATTTCAGTAATCTGATTATTAAGGAGGTTAAGCCGTTTCAAATTGGACAATTGTCCGACCGCTTCTGGGATGGAGGTAATCTGATTGTTACTGAGGTAAAGCCATATTAGATTAGACAGTTGTCCGAGCGTCTCTGGGATGGAGGTAATCTGATTATTAGGGAGCTTAAGCCGTTTTAAATTGGACAATTGGCTGAGTGCTTCTGGGATGGAGGTAATCTGATTGTTACCGAGGTAAAGCCACACTAGATTAGACAATTGGCTGAGTGCTTCTGGGATGGAGGTAATCTGATTGCTACTAAGGTGAAGCTCTGTCAAACTAGACAATTGCCCCATCGCCTCTGGGATAAAGATAATCTGGTTGTTACTGAGGTCAAGAACTTTCAAATTGGACAATTGGCTGAGTGCTTCTGGGATGGAGATAATCTGGTTGACACTAATGTTAAGCCATATCAGATTAGACAATTGCCCGACCGTCTCTGGGATGGAGGTAATCTGATTGTTACTGAGGTCAAGGTGTTCCAGATTGGATAATTGGCTGAGCGCTTCTGGAATGGAGGTAATCTGATTGTTACTGAAGTCAAGGTGTTCCAGGTTGGACAATTGGCTGAGCGCCTCTGGAATGAAGGTAATCTGATTGTTACTGAGATAAAGGTGTTCTAGATTGGACAATTGGCTGAGCGCTTCTGGGATAAAGGTAATCTGGTTGCCACTGAGGCCAAGCCGTTCTAGATTGGACAGTTGTTCGACCGCCTTTGGAATAGAGGTAATCTGATTGTTAAAAAGATAAAGCTCTATCAAACTCGACAGTTGCCCTAGCGCGTCTGGAATAGTGGTAATTGGACTGTTATAAAGATGAAACTCTATCAAACTCGACAGTTGCCCCAGCCACTCTGGGATGGAGGTAATCTGATTGTCACCCAGGTAAAGGCATTTCAGATTAGATAGTTGCCCCAGCGCGTCTGGAATAGTGGTAATTGGATTGTTAAAAAGATAAAGCTCTGTCAAACTCGACAGTTGCCCCAGCCATTCTGGGATGGAGGTAATCTGATTGTTACCCAGGTAAAGGCTTTTCAGGTGCATACACTTGACAATTTCCGGTGGTACTTCTTGCAACTGCAAATCCAATAAATTTAATTTAGTCAAATTTTCATCAGCAACCTGCTCAATTCGCCGCACTGCTTCCTCTCGGCTCATGTCGTTTACCTCTAAGTAATATTTATTTCATTGTGACCAGAATTTAGCTTGTTGGAAAGCTTTATTTCCCAGCCTAAGCCCTGTAACCCTTGCTGCTACATCAGGATATCGGCATATCCTGAGCTAGGGCTTGAATTACTACAACTCACGTCGATCCATCCCAGCAAATATCTTCAGGGAAAGTTAACATATCCAGCCACTCACCAGTCGGAGCCTGATACTGAATTAAGCGGCGCGTTCGCTCTTGACACCATCCGACCGCATGACAGCGAACCCATTGACCCCATCGTTTGACCCAGCCCCAAGCTTCCTCAACAGCAGATACCTCTGTTGTGTTTTCCGCTGTTGGTTCTGTCACAGATGATTGCTGTATTTGTTTATTTATAGCTTCATCTGTGACAACCTCAAAGCCTTGCTGCTCAAGCAATTCAGCCTGTTTTAAATCTTCCACTTTTTTGACCAGGCGAACGGCTGTAAGCTCAACCAAAACATCCCAATTTTCAGGGAGGGAGCAAACCCGCTGAGCACCCTTTGAAGTAAGTTTGGTGGTAGTTTCTGGCTGATATCGGTAAGACCAGACGCGCTCAGAACCCTCTCGAATTTGTTGGGCGACCAGTTTGACACCGATACTAGCAAGCAAGCGGTTAATGTAACGCATGGGAGCTTTCTTGTCGGGATAGCCCAGCACGTTAGCCACAGCTTTTTTCTTGCAGCGCTTGATAAAATCTCGGACTTCTGGAGAGTCAGCAGTCCAGGAGCTATCAGGGTTTAGGAATTGTTCAATCCCCAGATTTTTTAAGAGTCGCAGCTTCAGCCAGCGATCGGAAATATCAGGCAGGAAAGTTCGGAGCTGTTGCTTCCACTTGCGACGCTGTAAATATTCGGCATCCTCCTGGTTTTTAAAGAGCCATGAAGCTTCGAGCTTATTTAATAAAGTGCGGTCTTCAAAACGAACCAGGCGAACAAACTCCCATGTCCACAGAGCCGAGCGTTCTATTCCTGGTAGTCGAGCCTTGAGCCGAGCTTTGATGGCTTGACAGCGTTCTGCCCAGGACGCGGAGTAACTGCGTTCTATTTCGAGAGCTTGGTTTAAATCGATATCATCAGCGTCAAATATTTGTCTGGCCGCTTTGTCGCGACATTCTTGTTTGGCTTCCAAATGCTCGTTTGACTCGGAGCTGCCAGCTTGTACCCATTGCGGAGCATAACCCCCAGCTTCAAAAGCTTTGAACAAATACCCCCGCAAATCACGCCGCTCAAAGTTTTCTTTAGCTTTGATTTTGCAGTAAGTCTCATGATGGGGCGATTGTGCCTGTTGGGCGATCGCTTCTCTTGTGGCTGCACTCAGCACTTCGTCAGTCAGGGTCATGGCTTCAGCCGTTACTCGTTCCTCAATGGCTGCACTGATTTGTTTGTAGTAGGTTGCGTCACCGTCTTTAGATGAACCCAAGCCACGCTCAGCAGCAAAAACAGTGATGCGCTCAGGATGGCGGACACGGCGGCTCATTTGTAAGCACTCGTCTACACCGATCGTTCCCACAAACCAGCAGAACATATCTGAGAATTTGTGCAGGATGGAAATATCTACCCCAGATTCTGCCGTAGGAGAATAAATCAGCCATGCGGGCTGTTGTTCGCGAATATAGGTGTCAGGGTCAGCCAAAAATTCTTTAGCCCACGCCTCAGTTACAGTTTTTGCAGTTAGGAGGATGCCTTCACCGTGCGAAACCTGTAAAAGTTCTGCCATTGCCTCAGCTTTTTCAACGGAGTCAGTAGCTATGGCGGGACAGGTAGCGGCCAAAATTTGCTGGGTGTACCATTCATCAAACTTCTTCAAGGATTGACCAGCTTCAGGGATGACAAAAAATACTGGTGGTGTGTCGCCCTGGAATAAGTTTTGAATTTTGGTTGCTGCTTTGCCAGAGAGCCGGGAAATGTAGCTGACAACCCAATCGGCTTGATGTCCATCTGTGAGGACAATACGATCGCACTTTTGGCAAGCAAGTTCAAAGCGTTCTAGAATCTCAAGCCGTTTGTCAAAGAGCGTTCTGCTTGTCAAAAGGTGCTTGATGACACTTGCAGACTCGTCAATTATCAGGGTGCAGCCTTCAAGCCGTTCTAGGGGGATTTTAAGAAGAGAGTCTACACAGAGAGTTAAGCGAGCGTCAGGGTTCGCAAACATTTTGTAGCCAGCGTGAGCATCCAGGTGATAACTGCTCAGTTTTTCGGCAAGCTGCAAGCCCAAGCTGTTGCGGTAGGTAAGGTTAATTTGAACGCCCGTTCTGTCTGCCGCTACTTTGTTTTTGAGATATTCAGTTTTGCCAGTTCCCAGCCCGCTCTTGATAGCCGTGATTTTTCCGCTTCCGGGAGCATCGGTGTCAAAGTATCGCGAATTGGTGAGGATATCGGGGGAGAACCCACGGTGCATCCGCCACAAGCGCTCATCCTGCAATTTAGAGAACAGTTCGGCGGCAGACAGCACAGCGTCAATATCGCCACCAGCTACGCAGAAATCATCTACCCCTTTGTGAGGGCCGGGCAAAATTGCAATTTTTGCGATCGCTGTTTTGAACAATTTTGCTAGGGTGCTAGCGGCGCGAAACTCCTGACTCTGGGAATAATCCCCGGCGCGGTGATCAAAGACGATTGTGATTTCACGTTCTGCTGTGTCAAGCGGTTGGAGCGCTGTGTGCAGTTCCCGCGCTGCTGCTTTCTGGTATTGTGTGCCGTCAGTTTTAGTTACCCAATCCCCGCGTTCTCTAACTCTGTAACCCGTGTGAATCCCAGGAAGTCCGACCGCTGCATATCCGCGAGAAATTAGCGCCGCTGCCTTCTTCTCACCTTCAGTAATTACGATCGGACAACCGCTGGCAATTACCCAATCCCAGAATCCGAGCGCTTCCCCGTTAAGTCCGATGGCTGGCAAATCGGGCATTGATAACCCAGCTTTAGCCGCTACCGATCGCCAGACTTCAACAGTCACAAGCGGGCAAAATACCTCTAGGGGCTTGCCTTGTGGCTGGTAGTATCTGCGAGGGCGTCCCTTCTTGTCAATTGCGAGGGGTTCCCCAGTTAGCTGTCGAAAGCGGCCGTTAACTATGAAGCCACTCGCACCCTCGCACTTTGCATAATTTCTTTTGGCTTGGGCGCTGCCACTGCTGCTGTTAGTTGTAGGGTCTGTGTCACGGTACAGCAGGTCGTAAATGGTTCTACCGCTGACAGGTTCAAAGTTTAGAGTATAGATTTTAGGGTTGATGCCAGACTTGACTACGCAATCCTGAAAGCTTAAATCTATACCCTCAATAAGGTATAATGAGGTCATGTTGTGAGCTCGCCACTAACGAGCTTTATTACCAAAGACCGCTGTTACAGGTTCCAATTGTTTGCAGCGGTTTTTTGGTGTCTATACTTAGGGTTTCAAAACAGTTAGAGCCTACATTGGAATTCGCTCGCTAAAAATAAGCGAGCAAAAGTGAGTCACTGCGAGCGCAGCCACTACTCGATTCAATCTTGGGGATAGGAATAAAGATTTTAGGCGGGTCGCGACTGGCTGCGATGGCGGTGCGATCGTGATCGGCAACTGTGTCAATCTTTGTAACCCAGGAAAAAAGCTCACCTAATAGCTCAACTAATAGCCTAAAAAAGTTAAGCCGTAGTAGGTAAGCCACTTCCATTACATGGATGTCCCAGTCGAGAGACTCCATCATTGTCACAACCAGACAATCAACAAAATCGAAACTTTTTCTGGTGGTACTTCTGATGGCGAAGATACTAGGGTAGATAATCGTTTTGACCAAAGAAGGTGGTATTGGCGGAATAAAAGCTCCCGGAGTTAGGAATAAAGAGAGATAGAGCTCGGATACCACTGAATCTGGTGTCTGAGGATGAGAGAAATAAGGTTCAGCTTTTTCTATATATTTTTCTATATAAGAATTTAAATCTTCCATATTTCGACATCAGGGAGTTCTACGTCTTGTGTTTCGTGAAGGGGTTGCCAATATATCATAAGTTGTTCTTTTTTGGGTTGTATACCGGGTATCACTCAACCCGGTTGAGTTGGACAGTTAAGTTTGAAGCGAGCAAACAAAAATATCGCGGCCGGGGAGGGGGCGGCCACGCGAGCTGTCCCCCCCCGGCCCACGTTTTATTATCCTCCTTTTTCGCCAAACTTTTTAATTAATTCCTCAAGCTGCTTTTTGCCCTCAGAAAATTTGCGTCCCTT